>CAZDND010000010.1:0-8897 GCA_964506825.1 uncultured Syntrophothermus sp. | reverse complement strand
CTGGGGCGGAGATCTTGAGGCGGTGAATGTGTTCAGCGGACTACTGGCCGCCCATGCGGTATGGAAACCGGATGCCATAGTGGTCGCCATGGGACCGGGTATTGTAGGAACGGGTACCAAATGGGGATTTACCGGTATTGAACAGGGAGTAATATTAAACGCCGTCGATACCCTGAAGGGATCTCCGGTAGCGGTTCCGCGGATAAGTTTTGCGGATTTGCGGCCACGTCACCAGGGAATAAGCCACCATACCTTGACGGTCTTGGGCGAAGTATGCAAAACACGCACCTATCTGCCGCTGCCCCTTTTGGAGGGAAGAGAAGCGGCAATATTGCAGGAACAGGTTCGCAACAACCGTCTGGATGAACTTCACCAGGTTAGGTATGGTGAGGGGTCTTTGGTGCAGGATGCAATCAGAAAATATAGCTTGAGGACAACCACCATGGGAAGGACATTTGATCAGGACCCGGCCTTTTTTCTAGCTTTGGGAGCAGCGGCCGAACTGACTCTTTCATTACTTTAAGATGTTGCTGTCGGTGGTCTCGGGTTGGATGGGGCATCAGGCTATATAATATCAAAGGGCAGAGGTCATTGGTGATCGATAAAACAATCAGCCAAGGTCGTTAGAATAATAGAGGAAGTATTGAAAATGGAATTTACCGAAAAAATGGTCAGCAGCAAACAGGTGTTCAAGGGAAAGATGATTGGCCTGAGAGTGGACAATGTGGAGTTGCCCAACGGAAATATTGCCGTACGGGAGTGGGTTCAGCATCCTGGAGCGGTTGCTGTGATAGCAGTGGACCATGATAACCGTGTATGTATGGTTAGACAGTATCGATATCCGATTGGCGATGATTTACTCGAGATCCCAGCTGGCAAACTGGAAGTGGGTGAGGATCTGTTAGAAAGCGCCCGCCGTGAATTGCTTGAGGAGACCGGTTATTCTGCCGGAAAATGGGAAAAGATATTTACCTATTACAGCACACCAGGCTTTTGTGATGAGGTACTGCATCTGTTCTTGGCAACCGGCCTTTCACTGGGAGAGAGTCATCCTGACGAGGATGAAATACTTGAGGCCGAAATGGTTTCGCTGGATGATGCGCTTAAAATGATGGCCAACGGGGAAATAAAAGACAGCAAAACCTTGATCGGAATCCTATGGCTGAGCGCCAGACTGATTGGATCATCTGGAGGTATCTAATGGATAGTCCAAAGAGAGTCCTATTGGCAACCGATGCCAGCGGCGGGGTGGCAGCAGCCCGGGAAGGATTCGGGGTGGTAATAGTGGATGTCATTGATATGTCCACAACATTGGAAAGTGCCATGGATTCAGGAGCCTGGATGGTATTTGGCGCCAGCCCTGACTTCACTCGAGCCCCCGTAGTTGTAGATCCGGAGAGGATCGGACGTCTGGCTGCCCGGGCTGCTATGGAAGCTGGGGTGGGAGTGGTAGTCGTCGGTGAGCCCAGAACCGGAGATACCGTTGAGCGTTTCCGCCGGTGCCAAAAACTCATGACCGGCTTAAACAGTCAGGGAATCTATGTCGATGAGATAATTCCCAATCTGGGTGCTGAGACTCATAAATTAACCACCTTCGAGAAACAGGTTGTAATAGCGGTTACTGATACCGGAGGAGTAGCTTTTGACGCCGCCTTTCAGGTGACTCAACATGTTGTTACTGGAACAGTGGCACGTTCCCGCAACAAGAAGGGCATTGCCCCAACCATGGCCGCGGTAGACCGGGCGATGAAACTTTTGGAAATACTTCCTGGTGTAGCAGTAGTAGCTGCCAGCAGTAATTCCCAGGAGGATCTTCTGGCAGCAAAATTCATTGTGGAAAAAATTCAAGAACGGCTGGGACGCCGAGTTTAGCTCCAATCAGCATCATCTCGATTTGCCTGCCTTTTTCCAAAGAATAGCGGTTGATAAGATTCAGGCTAACCCCTTTTCCTATCTATGGTTCGATACCGTGGCCTATGAATCAAGCCTGCCTCTTTCACACTCAAATAGAGGACAAACATTGAGATTGTCAAAATACATTTCCATACAGGTCTATAGAGGGGGATTAATCTTGGAAAAGCTGCTGAATGGCTTCATTGGTTATCTCCGATTTGAAAAAGGATTATCAGAAAACACCGTTGAAGCCTATAATCGCGATATACGGAGGTTTATGGATTATTTGCGGGAAAAGCAGGTTGACCATCCGGCTGACATAAGGAGAGCTCACATCAGTGCTTATCTGGCTTCGTTGTTGGACACTGGTGCTGCATTCTCCAGTTCAGCCCGGAATTTATCCAGCATCAAGACATTTTTCCGTTTTCTGATGCTGGAGGATCACATCACTGTCAACCCGGCTGACAGCCTGGAGAGCCCCCATCTTCAACGTCGTCTTCCCGATGTTCTCAATGTGGAAGAAATCGATTGTTTGTTTTCCGAACCGAAGGTCGTTACCCTAACCGGGCTTAGAGATCGGGCCATGCTGGAATTAATGTACGCAACCGGCTTAAGGGTGTCTGAACTGTTGGGGTTGGAAGTCGATGACGTCAATTTGTCAGAGGGCTTTGTGCGTTGCCTGGGCAAGGGCCGCAAGGAAAGGATCGTTCCTTTTGGGAAAGTGGCTGGATATTGGGTCGAAAGGTACATCGGTCATTCCAGGCATAAAATGTTGAAGGGACAGGCCAATCGGATTTTGTTCGTCAATGCCCGGGGTAATCAAATGACCCGTCAGGGATTCTGGAAAATATTGACCAAACTCGTTGGGGATGCCGGGATTAAAAAAGAGGTAACCCCTCACACTCTCCGTCACTCCTTTGCGACGCACCTGCTTGAAAACGGCGCTGACTTGAGATCTGTTCAAGAAATGCTGGGGCATTCTGACATCAGTACCACCCAGATCTATACTCACATGACAAAAACTCACCTGCGGGATGTTTATGAACGCAGCCATCCCAGGGCTTGAAATGGAGATGATTACCATAGCTGAACGCATATTTTTGATTGTTTTGGATAGTTTAGGAGTAGGAGAACTTCCTGATGCGCAAGGGTACGGGGATGAGGGGAGCAATACCCTGGGTAATATCGCCAGCATTCTGGGGGGGCTTCATTTGCCTAATTTTGAGCGGTTGGGACTGGGTAATATAATCCCGATTAAGGGAGTATCGCCTGTGAGTCCGGGAGAGGGAGCATGGGGGAAAATGGCTGAGGCGTCGATGGGCAAGGATACCACCATCGGTCACTGGGAGATGATGGGACTGATAACAGAGAAACCTTTTCCCACCTACCCCAACGGATTTCCTCAGGAGCTTGTATCCCGAATTGAGAAAGCTATCGGGCGGCAGTTAATTGGCAACATTGCAGCTTCGGGAACGGTGATAATCGAAGAATTGGGCTCGGAGCACATGAGATCCGGCAGCCCAATAATATATACCTCGGCAGACAGTGTGTTCCAGGTAGCCGCTCACGAAGGCATTATCCCCCTAAATGAGCTCTACCGCATCTGTGAGGTGGCAAGGGATATCCTCCATGGCGAACATGGAGTAGCCCGGGTAATTGCCCGTCCATTTATGGGACAGCCGGGGAGCTTTGTCCGAACCGAAAACCGTCATGACTACTCATTGCAGCCAACGGGCAGGACCATTCTTGATTTGCTGTCGGACCATGGGATCGATACTACTGGGATTGGCAAGATCAAAGATATCTTTGCTGGCAGGGGTATTCAGAATCATGTGCCTTCGCGCAACAATACCGAGGGACTTATGCGCATCAAAGAGTTGATAGAGGGTGAAACCACGGGTTTGGTATTTGCCAATCTAGTCGATTTCGACATGAAATATGGGCATCGGAATGATCCCAGAGGTTACGCCAGGGCTTTACAGGAGGTGGACCAGGCTATTCCTGCGTTGGTGGGTGGATTGCGGAGTAAAGACATTCTGGTCTTTACTGCTGACCATGGATGCGATCCGACCACCTGCAGTACTGATCATTCCAGGGAGTATGTTCCTTTGCTGCTGGTTGGACCTGGAATTTGCAATGGGCGTGAATTGGGTACCAGGAATAGTTTTGCAGACCTGGGCAAGACGATTGCTGAGTTGTTGGGTGCCCCAACCGTTGGTTTCCCTGGGGAGAGTTTTGCTGACTTATTGTTTATGCAAGGTGATTAAAAAATACTAATGCTGTGAGGTGAGGTACGGATGAATTCGAAGCATACACCTGCCGAAATAATACGGCGAACCCGGGACGGGATATCGTTGACCAGAGAGGAAATTGAATTCTTTATCACGGGTTTGGTCAACGGCCAGGTAGCAGATTATCAGGCTGCAGCTTGGGCTATGGCGGTATATTTTCGGGGGATGACATCGGAAGAAACTGCTGATCTGGCCATGGCGATGGCCTATTCAGGAGATGTGATGGATCTGTCAGGGATTGAAGGAATTAAAGTCGACAAACATAGTACCGGCGGGGTAGGAGATAAGACTACTCCGATTGTGGTCGCGTTATGTGCGGCAGCGGGGATTCCGGTTGCTAAACTTTCGGGGCGCGGCCTGGGATTCACTGGCGGAACGATCGATAAATTTGAATCAATTCCCGGATTCAGAACCGAACTAAGTCAAGGGGAGTTTATAGCACAGGTGAATCGGATAAAAGCGGCAGTAATTGCTCAGAGTGGCAACATTGTACCGGCTGACAAGAAACTCTATGCCCTGAGGGATGTGACTGCCACCATCGATAGTATTCCCCTGATAGCCAGCAGCGTTATGAGCAAGAAGATTGCTTCTGGAGCTGATGCGATTGTCTTGGACATTAAGGTCGGGCAGGGTGCTTTTATGAAGAATTTGCCCGCAGCCACGGAACTGGCCAAGACCATGGTATCGATCGGACGTTTGGCGGGGCGTAGAGTAACTGGGGTGCTTAGTGATATGGACCGTCCATTGGGATTCGCTGTAGGAAACTTACTGGAGATCCAGGAGGCGGTGGATCTCTTGTGCGGCAAGGGACCGGCTGATTTAGAAGAGCTGTCTTTAGTGCTGGCGGCCCATATGATACTTCTTGGAGCTGGAGCAGCGACTATGGAAGAAGCTCGAACCAAGGCCAGCGATGTCTTGCATGATGGTCGGGGCTTTTTAAAACTTCAGGAGATGGTAGCAGCTCAGGGTGGTCAGTCTGAGAAACTTGAGAAGATCGGGGAAGTCAATCGGGCTAAATATATAGTTGAATTGAAATCTGATCGGTCCGGGTGGATCACCCGAATGGAAACAGACCAGATCGGTCGTATTGTTATGTTATTGGGCGCAGGCCGCGAGAGGGCAGGGCAGACTATCGACCATGCAGTGGGGCTTAAATTGTTGAAGAAAACCGGGGAATGGATCGAAGTTGGCGATGCGATGGCCGAGGTTCATGCAAATGACCAGGATAAACTCAAGCAGGCGACGGCAAATCTTCTGACCCTATATTCCTGGGGAGATATGGAACCGGATCCGGTCCCTTTGGTATTAGGTGTGGTTGAAGATACAGAAAACAGTTGAATAAGAGCAGAGACTGGCGTCGAAAATTATTTCCGGAGAGCTTACCAAACACTCGGGATAGAATCAGCATCGTTCGATGATAAATCGCGGCAACCAGTTATTTGGGGTTAGTAGCAGATATTCCAGGAGGTAAGCATATTAGAGATTGACTGGAATGACCATGGTAATGCCGGTGTCATGGCTGAAATCAATACTTGCGTTGAAGCCAGATTCACTTCATGCTAATGGATATATTAGTAAATTGATGGATAGGTGTGAAATCAGCAGAAAATAGTAGTTAGTTGGTCTCAGTCGCCTCAGAACGCAGCGAACAGATGTTCGCTGCGTTTGCTTATGCGTTCGCATAAAATGATAATAGGTTCAGGAGGTGTTGGATGTGAGTGCAACCTATCAACCGGCGTGTGAAGGCCCTGAATTGACCATTGGAAATCCCGGACTTGCGGGTTATCAGGTAACTGCGAGGTGGCAATCTAATGAAGACTATTATCAGGATTCATTATCGTGGATCAATGGCGAATTAGCTACTGGAGCACAAACAGATGATTCAGAACTGATTTGGAATTTGGTGGACGGTTTGGATATCGTCATGCAAAAGGCGGTACCCTGGATATTTATCATGACAGTTATATATTTCGGTGCTCAAATATTCAGATGGGTGCTTGGATAAGAAAGAACCCGAAACTTTTGAGAGCCAGCTTTGGAACCTCCAGGCATTGTGGTGATCTTCAAATGACTTACTTGAGGGGAGTGGGTGTTGATGATGAATAATGTAAATTTGATTGGTCGACTGGTTCAGGCTCCAGCAGACAAATTGAGATATAGCAGTTCGGGAGTGGCAATATTGCCTTTTACTTTGGCAGTGGGAAGAATAACCGGCACCGATGGAAGCAAGACTACTGATTGGATCGACTGTGTTTCTTTTCAGAAGACCGCTTTAAATATAGCCACCCATCTTGAGAAAGGTTCTCTGATTGCCGTGGAGGGAAGGGTACAGACCAGGAGTTACGAGGCTCAAGACGGCAAAAAGCGTAAGGTTTGCGAAATTGTTGTTCAAAGGGTTCAGTTTCTGGGCAGAAAGAACGGATCGCAGATCATGGATGAGGCCAAGGAAAATGGGGATGTGTGGGTCGAGGTTTCAAGCGAATCCTTAGAGGAAGTCGCTCTGTAATCAGATGGATCCTGGTTTAGCGTATAAGAACAAGAGGGAACGAGGTCACGGACCCATTCCCTCTTGTTTTATTTTTTCAGAATGGAAGAAACCAGATAAAACCTATTCTTCCGAAATTCTATCGAAACGCTTTTCAACTGCTTTCCAGTTGACAATGTGCCAAAAAGCTTCCAGGAAACTGCCCCGATCATTTTTATAATCAAGATAGTAGGCGTGTTCCCAGACATCAACTGCTAGTAAGATTTTTAAATTCGGAATCACATTCACATTATGTTTTTCCACTTGCATGATAATGGGTCGCATTGCCACCGGACAGAAAGCCAGGACTGCCCAACCAGACCCTTCAACGCTGCTGGCCGTTCGGGTGAATAATTGTTTAAAACGTTGAAAGGATCCGTATTCCCGGTCAATTATGCTGGCTAATGAACCCGTGGGCTCACCGCCGCCACCATTGCCGGCCGGAGCCATGTTTGCCCAAAAGTATGAATGCAGGACATGACCGCCGATATTGAACGATAGCTCCTTGAAGGTGGCTTTAGCATCAAAATCAGTGTTATCCTCCTTGGCCTGATCCATTTTTTGCAAAATCGCATTAGCTCCATTAACATAGCCTGCGTGATGTTTGGTGTGGTGAAGCTTTAATTGATGTTCGGTCAGATAGGGTTCCAGGGCTGAATAATCATATCTAAGTTCAGGTAGAGTATATAGGCCTTGATCTTTCATATCGTTATCTCCTTTCTGATATCTTTCATCCTTATCCCAGTATAATATATATGTGATACTTGACATAGTTTGAAGGCAGAAGATGAAGGCGGTAAAATAAATCGTCGCAGAACTGGTTTATTTGAGAACGATCATAAACAGAACTTGATCATGCCCTTACAAATATTTAAACCCGAATCGGACTTGATAGGAGAGGATTATCGATGCAGATAGAGATTACTGGTCTGACCCACGCAGGTGAAGGGGTTGGCCGTCACCAGGGAATGGTATGCTTTGTGCCGTTCACCGTACCAGGCGATATGGTAGAAGTGGAAATCGTAAAACAAGAACGCCGGTTTAGTCAAGCAAAATTGATATCCGTTTTAAAACCGTCATCAGATCGAATTCTGCCCGCATGCAGCCTCACCGGAATTTGCGGCGGATGCAATTTGCAGCATCTGACATACCTGGCGCAGTTGAAATGGAAAAGGCAGCTGGTTGAGGATGCAATTCAGAGAATCGGTGGCCTGCCGGATGTAGATATCCTGCCGGTGCTGGGGATGGAATCTCCTGAATATTATCGCAATAAAGCCACCTTTCATGTCGGGTTTGATCCGCTCTCCATAGGCTTTTACAGGAGCAGTTCTCATACAATTGCACCAATAGGCCAATGCCAGCTGATACCTCCGCATTGGATTGATATACTCAAATATATTGAAGACCGCCTGAGCCACATGAATGAGACGGTCAGAGATCTCAAACAAGTCATGATCAGGCAGTCAAATTATAACGGAGAAATAATGTTGACCCTGGGATCCACCATATTTCTGAAGGGTAGAAGATGGAAGAGATTTGGAGAGGAGCTTGGTACCGTTTTTCAGGACATAAAGACAGTCACCAGTCTGAGCCGTACTGGTGAGGAAACGGTTCTGGCAGGGGAAGGTTTCCTGCTGGAAAGACTGGGCGGGTTGTTATTTCGCATATCACCGCAAGATTTTTTCCAGGTTAATACCGAGATGGCCGAGGTTTTGGTGGAGAAAGTCCTGGAATTCTCCAAGCTGAAGGATACTGACACGGTCATTGATGGTTATTGCGGGATTGGTACCTTTTCTCTGCCTATAGCTAAACATGCTGCCCGGATTATTGGTATTGAGCAAAACCCAGTTGCCGTAAAAGATGCCATTGAGAATGCCACCTTAAACGGAGTGGGTAACATTGAATTCCTTGCCGGGGATGTAAATCGAATTTTGCAGGGTTTGGCAACAGAGGAACTTAAGGTTGACCTCATGGTAATCGACCCACCGCGCAGCG
This sequence comes from uncultured Syntrophothermus sp., assembly GCA_964506825.1. GTDB lineage: Bacteria > Bacillota > Syntrophomonadia > Syntrophomonadales > DTU052 > JAAYDA01. Next base: position 194 of record CAZDND010000010.1, on the reverse strand, counting down.
GGGTTGAGAAAAATGTGCTGGAATCGTTGCTTAAAATCTGTCCGCAGCGAGTTGTCTATATTTCATGTCATCCCGCAGCCATGGCGCGGGATCTCTCCCATTTAGTCAAGTCTGGAGCTTATCGAATCACCTGTGTCCAGCCCATCGACCTTTTTCCACATACGCCACACGTTGAGACGGTAGTATTGATGTCA
>CAZDND010000009.1:0-20710 GCA_964506825.1 uncultured Syntrophothermus sp. | reverse complement strand
CCCTGACTATTATATAACGGACCGGTATTCTAGTCAATATAGGCAAATGGTCAGTCGTTCAATCCGCGGAAGCGCGTCAGTTCGAAATCTATTTTAGCCTCATCGACATTGACCTTGACCAGATCAACTTCGACTTCGTCACCAATCCGGAAAAGCTTGCGGGTGTTTCTACCCGTCAGGATCAGCTTATTCTCGTCAAAGATATAGTAATCATCCAGTAACGATGATATATGCACCAGCCCCTCGACGCCATTTTCCAGCTCCACAAAAAATCCGAAGGAGGTCACCGAGGAAATTACCGCCGGGAAGGTATCCCCCACGAATTGGGCCATGAATTGAGCAGCCTTCATATCCACCGAATCGCGTTCCGCTTCCTCTGCCTGAATCTCCCGCTGGGTGCATTGCTCTCCAGCAACCGGCATAAATTTATCCCAGGTGGCCTTTTTCTGCCCGGACAATGAACCCTTGGCCAGGACCTCGGTCAAAACCCGGTGGACCAGCAGATCAGGATAGCGACGGATCGGGGAAGTAAAATGAAGATAATAGGGCGATGCCAGTCCAAAATGTCCCAGGGCCACAGGGGCATATCGGGCATGCTTCATGGAACGCAAAATCAGGGTGGAGATTATCCGCTGCTCCGGCTTGCCCTTTACGTCCCTAAGGATACCATTCAAAATCTCAGGTGTCACCGTGCCCATAACCGTTCGCACATTGAACATAGTCAGCATGCGAACCACGTTGACCAGGTCGGTATCGTCGGGCTTCTCGTGAACCCGGTAAAGGGTCGGCAGGTCCAGTTTGCTGCAGTGGGTCGCCACTACCTCATTGGCCCGGATCATGAATTCCTCTATCAGGGATTCGGCAACATCCTGGCGGCGTTTTTTAATGGCAACGGGAATCCCCTGCTCGTCCAAAATAACCTTGATCTCAGGAAAATCAAAATCAAGCGCCCCCCGATCGAATCGACGTTTTCTGAGAATCGATGCCAGTTCGTGCATCTCGACAAACATGGGCACGTACTGTTTATAGCGTTCCATCAACCCGGGCTCTTGATCCTTCAGGATCGCATTGACAGCCGTGTAGGTCATTCTCTCCCCAACATGGATTACCGATTTATAAATCTCGTAACTCAGGATTTCTCCCTGCTGGTCCATATCTATCATCGCGGTCATCGCCAGCCGGTCCTCACCGGCATTCAGACTGCATATGCCATTGGAAAGCCTCGGCGGCAGCATGGGCAGCACCCGGTCAACCAGGTAAACACTGGTACCTCGCTGATAAGCCTCCCCGTCCAGAGGAGTGCCTTCACGGACATAGTGGGATACATCAGCAATATGAACTCCCAGTCGGAATCCATTTTCCAGTTTGACCAGGGAAACCGCATCATCCAGATCCTTGGCATCCTCCCCATCGATGGTCACCATAGGTAGATCACGCAGATCGCGCCGACCTTTTATTTCCTCGGGCAAAACCGACATGGAAGTCGCTTCCGCCTCCTGCAGTACTTTCCCAGGAAATACCTCGCTCAATCCATACTTCTTGACAATGCACATCACGTCGACCCCGGGATCTCCCGGATTACCCAAGACTTCGGTTATCTTGCCTTCCGGATAATTGTCACGCTCAGGCCAGACAGTGATCCTGACCACCACCTTCTGCCCGTCCTGCACCTTGATTTTTGATCCCGCCCGGGTGATGATCGGGGTATATAATCGCGGGTCGTCCGGAACTACCTGGGCGGCGTTCTTGCTCTTGCGGTAGGTACCCACCACCGTTTGGTTAGCCCGGCTTATTATGCGCACCACTTCCCCCTCGGGCTTCTGACCCTGAGGACGGTTATTTATCCTGACCATTACCTTGTCCCGGTGCATAGCCCCGTTCAGGTCGCTCCCGAATATATGGATATCTGCCAGTTCTGGGTTGTCCGGTTGCAGAAAAGCGAATTTCTTAGGATTAACCTGGAGGATCCCCCGTACCAGGTTCATCATCTCCGGAATGCCATATTTCTGTTTGCGATTGACTACTATATCTCCATCCTGTTCCATTTGAGCCAAAATCGCCTGAAAAACCGCCTCGTCCTCCACCCCCAAAGCATCCTTTAGTTCCTGATACCGAGCGGGCCGGTAAGACTCCTGATTCATGTATTCAATAATCTTATCCCGGGTCATCTCCATTCCTTCACCCTCCTGTCACCCGTACTCGCCTTTTCTACCGACAGCTACGCCTTGCTAATAACCGCAACCCATCGCCCGCCTTTGGGTTGGTGGCGTAGTCTATTGCTCCTGTTTCCTGACGGGTCTAAGTTTATCTTTGGTGCGGCTATTGGCGCCTTCCGGGCACTTCCGCTGAGAATTGGTACCCGGCAATCCTTGGATAAAATTGAAGATCTCTTCTGCCAACCGCACCTTGTCATCTCCCATGGTAGCCACATGACGAGCCTCGGGAAGAACTATGTGCTGGCATCTGCCCGCAGGCAACCCCCTTGCCAATATGCTGCAGCTGCGGCAGTCAACAATCTCATCCTGCCCGGATTCGAGCGCCAAAACCGGGATATCTATGTTTTCCAAACGCCCCACCACGTCTCTGGCCAGGGCTTTCATGCTAACCAGGGCTTTGAGTGAATACTGATCATAGGCGAATCGTCCCTGAGCCGCTAATTCCAGGTCTTCGTCACCAATAGTCTTTGGATAATACTTGCGGAAGACCTTGGCCACCCGGGCCCAATCACTTTTCCGGTCTTTCAGTTTGAAGGGAGGGTTGATCGCCACCACCCCCGTGATGCCCTTAACCCGCGCCGCTGCTTCCAGGGCTAGCAGGGCCCCCATGGATAATCCCACAATTATTACCGGGCCGTCGCTTTCCGTCAGACGCTCGGCCGCTTCTCCCACTGCCAGGTACCATTCGGGCCAATGGGTTGCACTAAGGTCTTCGACACTGGTGCCGTGACCCGGCAGCAGGGGAGCACAAACCGAATAACCTCGCTCATGCAGGTACTCACCCAAAAACCTCATTTCAGAGGGAGATGCGGTCAGGCCATGGACCAGCAGACACCTTGTCCCGCTCCCTTTCATGTTAAATGGTTTGGCTCTGGGATCCGTTTTTTTCATGCCGTCGCTCCGTATCCGATTCATTACTTGGTTTCCCTCCGGGAGTCCCTGTAACACTGCCAACTATCTTAAATCCATGTAATTTGTATGATTATACACCGATTAATCAAATAAAGCACGCTGGTTTGCGGATATGTCCCGTATCCTTCGGCATCCTCAGGCCTTATCAAGAGAATAAGCCAGTATTTCCGGCATGATTGCCTTCTAATCCATACTATATCCTCATTATCCGGAAATTGGTCGGATTTTGGATTACTACCAGTTTTGACCCAATTCCTTAAGTCGGTTAGACTTAAATAGTAAAATAAAGGCCGAAGCTCCTATTTGGAGCACGGGGGAACCAACATTTGGGGCGAATTGCCCGATACCGGTAGCGCCGGAGTCGGGAATAGGGCTAACCCAGGCCCGAGCCCGTCAGCTAACCTCGTAGGCGAGATGGGATTTTCAGTTATCGGAGCAACATATAGCAGATTTTTATCTCCAAGTGTTTCTAAGGAATCATTTCTAGGTTACTGATCCTTTATTTCCATCTCACCTGCTTCCCCCGTCCGACAGTGAGCTCGGCCCTGGAGGAGGTAATTTTTTCAATGAGCGCACACAACAACCTATCGTTTAGGACCAGGTTAATTATCCTGGTTGCGTTAGCCGCGGTCTTCATGGGAGCAGCACTGACAGGCTGCAGTTCCGATCAGTCATCTTCTGACAAGCAACAGTTTGTAATGGCTGATGTGAGCTGGGACAGCGTCAAGGTCCACAATCGCATTGCAGGATTCATCATCGAGCACGGCTATGACTACCCCGAACCGAAATATGTATTTGGTGAAACCCTGCCTCTGCTCCAGGGGATGACCTCCGGTGATGTTGACATTACCTTGGAGGTTTGGAAGGACAACTATGAAGAAGTCTGGAACAACGCTCTGGCCGGAGGAACGGTAATAGACCTGGGATCCAATTATCCCGATGCACCCCAGGGATGGTATGTGCCTACCTACATGATCAAGGGTGATGCCGAACGAGGTATTGCGGCAGTAGCCCCGGACCTCAAATCGGTCAATGACCTGCCGAAATACTGGCAGCTCTTCAAGGACCCGGAGGTTCCCTCCAAAGGCCGTTTCCACAACAGTCCTCCCGGATGGGGCGTAACGGAGATCAACGAGGCCAAAATCCGGGCGTATGGCCTGGATGCTTCCTTTAATATCTTCAGTACCGGATCCGACACGGCCCTGGCCACATCCATGGTAACCGCCTATAACAAGGGTCAGCCTTGGGTCGGCTATTATTGGGAACCCACTTGGATCATGGGCTCAATGGACATGACCATGCTGGAAGAGCCCCCCTACGATCCCGCCGTGTATGATGACCCCAGCAACCGGGGCTGTGCTTTCCCGGCCGCCAAAGTTCTGAAAGGGATCCATGTCGATGTGAGCACCAATGCGCCTGAAATTGTCGATTTCATTGCCAAATACCAAACAAGCCTGGAGGAAAACAACGATTTCCTGGCCTATATGAATGACAACCAGGCCGAATCAGAGGATGCAGCCATCTACTTCCTCAAGAAATATTCGGATACCTGGAAATCCTGGGTGCCGGCCGATGTGGCCCAAAAAGTGTCGGATGCCCTGGAAGAGGTGAGCTAGTATGACCGACATAAGTGAAATTAACCAATCAGACCATATCCTGAAGATAACGGGCCTCTGGAAGGTCTTCGGCAGTAAAACAGCCAGTTTCGATCTCAGTGATCCCACTGCCGCCGAAACCCTGAGAGAGCAGGGGGCAGTTCCGGCAGTGGCCGACGTTTCTTTTCAAGTGAAGCGGGGTCAGGTATTCGTCATAATGGGACTTTCCGGAAGCGGCAAATCCACCTTAATCCGCTGCATCCCCCGTCTGGTTGAACCCAGCCAGGGAGAGCTGTTCATCAACGGACGCAACATTACGGAACTAAATGAACAGGACCTGACGGAATTCCGGCGACGGGAGATCGCCATGGTCTTCCAGCACTACGGGCTGCTTCCCCATCGCAATGTATTGGATAATGTCTGTTTTGGACTAAAATTGCGCGGAATGCCTGCTGCAGAACGGCGCGACCGGGCCCGCCAGGTAATCTCCCGAGTGGGCCTGGAAGGATGGGAAGACCGCTTTCCCGCCCAGCTCTCCGGAGGTATGCGCCAGCGTGTAGGCATTGCCCGGGCTCTGGTTCAGGAGAGCGACATCCTGCTCATGGATGAACCTTTCAGCGGTCTGGACCCGCTGATTCGTCGGGAAATGCAAGATCTGCTGGTCCACCTGCAGGAAGAAGAACACAAGACCATCATCTTCGTTACCCATGACTTGAATGAGGCGATCCACCTGGGAGACCATATGGCCGTTATGAAAAACGGTCAGTTCGTCCAGCAGGGCACTCCCCAGGAAGTCATCGCCAATCCGGTCGATGATTATGTGGAGCGCTTCGTCTCCGACCAGCGGCAGATGGTAGCCGGCAAAAAAGTCAAACCCCTGGTCAGTATTGCGGTCAAGCCTCGCAGGGAACGGTCTGCTGTTGGTATTGGTGCCAAGGAACCTCTGGTCGGCGCCGGGCGGAGGTGAGCCTTTTGTTTCCGAAAGAATGGTATTTTCATGTGGCTCCTTACATCAGCAGCGCTGTAAAATGGATGGTGGTGGCCTGGGGGCCGTTCTTTGACGCCATATCGGCAGTCATTCTCGGAATTCTTCTAAGGATCGAAGGATTTCTACTTTGGGTTCCTTGGTGGGGCTGGATAGCATTTATACTGGCCGTGTCTTGGCGGCAGACCCGCAGCCCCGTAAAAACTCTCTTACCGGCAGCCCTGTTTTTTACTATTGGGATGTTCGGATTGTGGGAAGTAGCCATGGAGACCTTGGGAATTATCATCGTAGCTGTGCTGATCTCGCTGGTCGTCGGGGTTCCCTACGGCATCGCCATGTCCAGCTCCGATCGGCTGAATACCTGGAGCACTCCGGTCCTGGATGCCATGCAGACCATGCCCAGCATGGTCTACCTTATCCCGGCTTTGATGCTTTTCAGCCTGGGAAAGGTACCTGGTGTCTTTGCCACCGTTATCTATGCGTTGCCGCCGGTTATTCGTCTGACAAACCTGGGGATACGTCAGGTCTCCAAGGAAGTGCAGGAAGCCGCCCTGGCCTTTGGCTCTTCCCGGTGGCAGCTGATGCGGGAAGTGCGGTTTCCCCTGGCTATGCCCACCATCATGGCTGGCATCAACCAAACCACTATGATGGCCCTTTCCATGGTGGTAATCGCCAGCATGATTGGAGCCGGAGGCTTGGGTGAAGAGGTGCTCAAAGCTACCAACCGGGTGGATGTAGGCAAAGGTTTTGAGGCTGGCTGGGCTATCGTGGTGCTGGCCATCGTCATCGATCGCATATCTCAGACTGCGGCCAAGGCCTGGGAACCTCCGCAAAGGTAATCCCTGGAATGGAGCGAACACAGCTTTCACCCCATACTCTGCCCTCAGCAAACCCAAAAAGAGCCCCGCTTCCCACAAGGGAAACGGGGCTCTTCGACTTGGTTGATTGTTAGTTGTTCACTGTCTAGATCTCGTCGGGGATCCTCATTCCGAAGAATGAACGATACACGAAGAACAGTGCAACTGCCAGGAACGCCAGACCTACCATCGGAGCTATGTCCCGGAAGGCTTCGGAGATGGCAATTTCCATGGCCAGCAGACCGAACAGGGTGGTGAACTTGATAATCGGGTTCAAAGCGACTGAAGAAGTGTCCTTGAACGGGTCACCCACGGTATCTCCCACCACGGTAGCTTCATGCAGCGGAGTTCCTTTTTCCTTCATGTCCACTTCGACAACCTTTTTGGCATTGTCCCATGCACCGCCGGCATTGGCCATAAATACTGCCTGGAACAAGCCGATGACTGCTATGGATAGTAGGTAGGCCACGAAGAAGGCCACCGGCTGATTGCTTTCGGCGCTTGGTGCCGACAGGCAGGCAAATGCCATGGCAAAGGAAAATATGGCGATGAAGATGTTAAACATCCCCGTCTGAGCATACTGGGTGCAGATCTTAACTACTTCCTTGGAATTCTCGGTGTTGGCTTTAACACTGGCGGCCTCACCAAGATCGATGTGGTTCTTGATAAATTGGACTGCACGGTAGGCACCAGTGGTGACCGCCTGCATGGAAGCACCAGTGAACCAATAGATTACAGCGCCACCGGCAATGAAGCCTAGGATGGTATACGGGTTGAGCAGATTGAGGATGGTTTCTGGCTCAACGCCCAAAACCTTTTGGATGACCAGGATAAGCGAGAAAATCATGGTCGTCGCCCCAACTACTGCAGTTCCAATCAGCACGGGCTTGGCAGTTGCCTTAAAGGTGTTGCCTGCGCCGTCCTGAGCTTCCAGGTAGTATTTGCCCTTTTCGAAATCAGGCTTGAATTTGAAATCTTTCTCGATTTCCTTATCGATGCCATCGATTTCTTCGATCAGGGACAGTTCGTAGATGGATTGAGCGTTGTCAGTAACCGGGCCGTAACTATCGACCGCAATGGTTACCGGTCCCATCCCCAGCATACCGAAGGCCACCAGGCCAAATGCGAAGATGGATGGGTAAATCATTATGGTCCCCAAACCAAAGGTACTTGCATAATAGGCGCCAAACATCAGGCCTACAAATACCATGCCGATCCAGAAAGCGCTGAAGTTTCCAGCTACCAGACCGGACAGGATGTTGAGGGAAGCTCCGCCTTCTTTGGAAGCCTTAACAACTTCCGCCACGTGAGTCGAATTCGGACTGGTAAATATTTTGGTGAATTCGGGGATCAAAGCTGCCCCGAGAGTACCAAAGCTGATGATTGTTGATAGTACCAACCAGATGGCCTGCAGTTCCACAGGAGCCCCAGAACTCGGTCCCAGCATATAGTAGCTGACAACGAAGGTTCCGCAGATTGAGAGGATCGACGTGATCCAAACCAAACTGGTCAATGGCTGTTCGAAATCGAAGTCATCCGATTGGCCAAATCTGCTCTCGCTGAAGACCCGGTTGATAAAGAAAGCTAATACTGAGGTAACAACACACATCACACGTATGACAAACACCCAAGTCAGCAAGCTGGTCTGCAGAGCGATTTGCGTTGCCGACGGCAGGGCATTCCCAACTGCCAATACGATAAAGGTTATAACCGCTACCCCGGTGACCCCGTAGGTTTCAAAACCATCGGCAGTCGGGCCTACGCTGTCGCCGGCATTGTCACCGGTACAGTCCGCGATAACCCCTGGATTTCTGGGATCGTCTTCTTTGATCCCAAAGGTGATCTTCATGAGGTCGGAGCCGATATCAGCAATCTTGGTGAAGATACCGCCAGCGATACGCAGGGCACTTGCACCCAGGGATTCACCAATGGCAAACCCGATAAAGCTGGCCCCAGCCAGTTCACGAGGAACAAATAGCAGGATGATCAGCATCATGATCAGCTCCACGCATACGAGCAGAACCCCGATGCTCATTCCGGCATCCAGGGCGATGTTAAGAAGCTTAAGAGGTTTTCTTTCCAGTGCGGTGAACGCCACCCGGCTATTGGCCAGAGTGTTCATGCGAATACCGTACCAGGCCACACTGTATGAACCTAGAATCCCGATTACGGTCCACATCAGAATGAACATTACTGAGCTGATTGGCATCTTGTTAAGAACGCCAAAATAAAAGGCGATACATGCACCGATGAAGGCGAATAATATCGCTAGCAGTTTTCCCTGTTGCAACAGGTAGGTTTTACAGGTTTCATAAATTGTCTGGGCTACATCAAGCATGGACTGGTGAGCTTCGATCTTCTTTACCTTTGCAAACTGGTAGAAGCCGAAAACCATTCCCAGTACGCATACCCCAATCCCGTACATCAGCAGGGAATTCTGCCCGGCTGAAAGGGTTGGGATGATGAGGTCAGCCTCACTGGCCAATGCCAGAGCAGGCGTCAGCAGTAGCATCGCCAGCCCTGCCACGCTGCCCATCACGGCCTTAACGACTGTCCGATACTCGCGTCCGATGTACCAAGTCAGCAAGGCGATGATAAACAGACCCAGGATAGCCGATACTCCACTTACGGAATTAAAGATTGACTGTTCCATAACGACTAAATCATCCTCTCCAAATAATATTATGCCCCCAACTGCTGAGAATAGACCCCCGTGTTAAAGCACTGCCAACAGCAGTGTTAGCACCAAAAACAGGATTGCCAGGATTGTAGACAGCTTTTCAAAAAGCTCGTTCGAGCCCTTATTCTTACCGAATATGGCCTATGCTTCCCGATAATCCCGCACTCTTGCCTGACTGCAACAGCACAGTCGAGATCAATCCTAAAGCAACTAATACATCTAGGATTGTGACCAGAGTCTTGACCAAAGTCTCACCTCCCGTACGGTATCTCCCTAAAGACCACATAGTATTCTAACATAGGGGGGCCATCCAGTAAACCTCCCGATCCTGCAGGACCTAGTTGGCAAAGACGTCTCTGCCCCGGAAAACCCCTACAACATCCAGCTCCTCCTCGATCCGCAGCAGCTGATTGTACTTTGCGACCCGGTCGGTTCTGGCCGGAGCACCGGTCTTGATCTGGCCTGCGTTGGTAGCCACTGCAATATCGGCAATGGTAGTATCCTCGGTTTCCCCCGACCGATGAGATATGACGCAGGTGTAACCTTTACGTTTGGCCATTTCAATGGTTTCCAACGTCTCCGTCAAGGTTCCGATCTGATTTACCTTGATCAGCACACTGTTGGCCACTCCGGCTTTAAAACCCATGGCCAGCCTTTCGGTATTGGTTACAAAGATATCATCGCCCACCAGCTGCACCTTTTTACCAAGCTTCTTGGTGAGCAATTTCCAGCCTTCCCAGTCATCCTCAGCCAATCCGTCCTCGATGGAAACGATGGGATACTTCTTGACCCACGCTTCATAGAAGGCTACCATTTCCTGTGACGTTAGCTTCTGTTTCCCGCCTCCCATCAAATAAATTCCGTCCCGGTAAAACTCAGAAGCTGCAGGGTCCAGAGCAAGGAAGATATCTTTACCCGGCTTGAATCCAGCGGCCTCAATAGCCTCCATAATTACTTCCACCGCCGCTTCGTTCGACGGCAGATTCGGAGCAAACCCGCCCTCATCTCCAACCGCTGTGGCCAGCCCTCTTTTTTGGAGAACTTTCTTCAACTGATGGTAGACCTGAACACCCATGCGCAGTGCTTCGGCAAAATTAACTGCACCAGCCGGTACAATCATGAATTCCTGGATGTCCACGTTATTGTCCGCATGTCGGCCACCGTTCATGATATTCATCATGGGAACCGGCAGCTCACGGGCGTTGACACCCCCAATATATTGATATAAAGGCATGCTGAGAAATTCTGCCGCCGCCTTCGCCACCGCCAGCGATACCCCCAAAATGGCATTGGCCCCTAATTTTTCCTTATTGGGCGTTCCGTCCAATATTCTCATCAAGGTGTCGATCCCCGCCTGGTCCAGGGCATCCATCCCTACCACCTCGGGCGCGATGATGGTATTCACATTGTCCACTGCGTCCATAACTCCCTTGCCCATATAGCGGTCCTCATCACCATCGCGCAGTTCGACCGCCTCATAGGCGCCCGTGGATGCGCCCGAAGGCACTGAAGCTCTTCCCAGGGTACCGTCTTCCAGGACTACATCCACTTCCACCGTGGGATTGCCCCTGGAATCCAGAATTTCCCGGGCAAAAACATCCACAATCGTACTCATAGCCTCACCCCCTCCTTATTCTAACCCACTCCAGTCCCAAATGGGTATGCCAAACAATTTTTTACCCGGAATCAGGTCCCGGTCTTACTGGTATCTGCCGTACCTATCTTGGTCAGGCTGTAAATAGGGAACTTCCTGTCATATCATCCGGGACTTCGATCTCAAGAATCTCCAGCAAGGTAGGCGCAATGTCCCGAAGACTGCCGTCTGCCCGCAATTTTTTCCCCCGGGCCCGGTCGTCGACAACTATGAAAGGAACCGGGTTGGTCGTATGAGCTGTCTGGGGCTGGCCGGTATCCGGATCTTTCATCGATTCGGCGTTGCCGTGATCTGCCGTAATCAGCACCACCCCTCCCTTTTGGCAGACGGCTTCCACCACCCGCTGCAGGCATTGGTCCACGGTGCTGACCGCCGATACGGCAGCTTCCATCACCCCAGTATGCCCCACCATGTCGGGGTTGGCATAATTCAAGATAATCACATCGTAATAGTCCCGGGAGATTTCCTTTAACACCCGATCGGTCACCTCACGAGCACTCATTTCCGGTTGCAGGTCATAGGTTGTTATCCGCGGTGAGGGAATCAGTATCCTATCCTCATTAACGTTCGGGGCCTCAGTACCTCCGTTAAAGAAGAATGTCACATGGGCATACTTCTCGGTCTCCGCAATTCTCAGTTGGTGTAATCCGCTATTCGCCAGAACATCACCCAAGATGTTACGCAAATGATGAGGACGGAATGCTATGGAGGCCTGAATTGCATACTCATATTGGGTCATGCACACAAAATAGGTTTCAGGCCTATAAGTCCTGGTAAACCCTGTAAAGTTATGTTCCACGAAGGCCCGGGTTATCTGCCGGGCCCGGTCAGCTCTGAAATTAAAGAAGATCACCGCGTCCCCGTCCCTGACCCTGGGCAAAGGTGAGCCCTGCCGGTCCACGATAATCGCCGGTTCCACAAATTCATCGGTAATACCTGCCTGGTAGGATGCTTCGATGGCTTCCCGGGGCGAATCGAAGCAACGTCCTTCTCCCTCCACCATAGCCCGATAGGCCTTTTCATTCCTATCCCAGTGTTTGTCCCGGTCCATGGCATAGAAACGACCCATCACCGAAGCGATACGCCCGCAGCCCGCCTGCTCCATATAATTCTCCAACTGTTGGATATAGGTCAGTGCACTGGCGGGAGGCACATCGCGACCGTCCAGGAAGGCATGCACCAACACCTCAGGTATTGACCGCCGGCGAGCCAGCTCCAACAAGGCTGCCAGGTGGTCCATGGAGCTGTGCACCCCGCCGTCGGAAACCAGCCCCATGAGATGCAGCGCCCCCTGGTTGTCCAAGGCGTAGTCCATGGCTGCATTAAGCTCGACGTTATCGTAAAACGTACCGTCGTCCACTGCCCGCGAAATCCTGGTAATCTCCTGGTAAACCGTACGTCCCGCACCCATGTTGAGATGGCCCACCTCAGAATTGCCCATCTGTCCCGCGGGCAATCCCACTTCCAATCCCGAAGCCTCCAAAAGGGTATGGGGATATTCCGCCTGCAGCCGATTAAAATTTTCAGGTTTGGCTGCGAGGATGGCATTGCCGTACTCAGATGCCTTAACGCCCCAGCCATCCAATATCATTAGCATTACTGGTCTTGGTACCACTTCGATCTCCCATATCCACCATATTATTTCGACATGATCATTCGCCTGTTAATAATTGACTATTTGGGCAAAGGTCCCGGGGTCCAGGCTGGCTCCGCCCACCAGCACTCCATCAATATCCTCCTGCTGCATCAGCTCTTGAATGTTGGATGGTTTTACGCTTCCGCCGTAAATAATCCTGGTAAGGAGTGCTTTTTCTCCGCTATAAATCTCCCGGAGAAGATCCCTTATAAAACTGATCATCCCCTGGGCATCGTCGGCTTCAGCATTGATTCCGGTGCCGATGGCCCAGATCGGTTCATAGGCGATAACAAATTCTGAATACGGAGGTATATTCTCCAATCCCAGCCGCAGCTGTTGGCCTACCCTGGCTTCCGCCTGGCCGGCTTTTCTTTCTTCCCATGTCTCGCCCACACAGATAATTGGCACCAGCTCCGTTTCCACCGCTAGCCTGGATTTGGCATTCACCAGGTCGTCTGACTCCATCATTATGCGACGTCTTTCAGAATGACCCACAATTACGTAAGTACAGCCCATTTCCCGCAGCATCTCCGGGGATATTTCTCCGGTATAAGCCCCTTCTTTCTCCCGGTACATGTTCTGGGCTCCATGAAAACCTCGCCAAATGAGGTCTCGAAAGACGAACAGACTGGTAAACGGTGCCAGAATGACCACCTCTCGATTCGGATGCAATTCCAGCAAATTGAACGCCTCTATAAATGTTCTGGTCTCCTCAGCCGTCTTGAACATCTTCCAGTTGCCAGCAATCAGTGGCTTTCGCAATGGATCACCCCGCTTCATGTGATTCCAGGCCAACGCTCACCAAGCCGGGCAGCGATTTGCCTTCCAAAAATTCCAGGGTGGCTCCGCCTCCGGTTGAGATATGAGTTATTTTGTCCTGGAGTCCCAGGCTGTCAATAGCCGCCACCGAATCTCCGCCCCCGACTACGCTGACCGCCTGGCTTCCGGCCACGGCCTTCGCTATGTCTTTGGTGCCCTGGCTGAAATTTTCAAACTCAAACACTCCCACCGGTCCATTCCAGAATATGGTGCGGGCTTGTTGGATCACTTCACTATAACTTTTAACTGTTTCCGGACCGATGTCCAGGATCATCCATCCGTCGGGAACCTCGGCAGCCGCTGCCACCCGACGTTGGGCATCATTGGCGAATTTATCGGCTATCACAACATCTACCGGAAGCATGATCTTCTTATTTAGCTGATCGGCGCTGGTCATCAGAGCCCGCGCCTCATCCAGCAATGAATCTTCGCATATGGAATTGCCGATGCTCAGCCCCTTGGCCTTGAGAAAAGTATTAGCCATTCCCCCACCTAAGATCAACACATCCATCTTCTCCAAAAGACTCTTCAGGAGGTTCAGTTTATCGGCTACCTTGGCTCCGCCTGCGATGGCCACCCGCGGGCTTTCCGACTTGTCCATGACCCTCGCCAGCATAGCAACTTCTTTCTCCAGCAAAAATCCCGGGTAGGACGGCAGTAATTGCGCCACCCCGGAGATGGATGCGTGCGCCCGGTGCGCCGCCCCAAAAGCGTCATTCACAAACAGATCCGCCAGTTCCGCCAGTTGGCGGCTGAATTCCGGATCATTGGCCTCTTCACCGGGATGAAACCGGAGATTCTCCAATACTATGATGCTGCCGGGTTTCATGGCTGCGATTTCCGTTCTAACCTCGGGTCCGATGCAGTCCGGTGCTTTGCGGATATCCATATTCATCAGCTGCCCCAGTCGCTCAGCCACCCGGTCCATGCGGAATTCATCATCCGGTTTGCCTTTAGGTCTGCCCAGATGGCTGATGGCAATGACCTTGGCGCCCTTTTCCACTAAGTAGCGCAGGGTGGGCAGCGCCTCTCGGATGCGGGTATCATCCACAATGTCACCTTGTTTGTCCAGAGGGACATTGAAATCCACCCGTACCAGCACCCGCTGATTGTATACGTCCACCGCTTTCAAATTACACAAAGAAATCCACCTCCATCAAATCCCTTGGGCTGCCATATAGATAGCGGTGTCCACCACCCGGCAGGAGTAGGCCCACTCATTATCATACCAGGCCACAACTTTAACCATATTGTCTCCAATGGCCATGGTCAAAAGGCTATCTACGGTTGATGAATACGCGTTTCCATTGTAATCCCGGCTTACCAGGGGTTTGTCCGAATAGTCCATGATACCGGCCAGACTGTTTTCACTGGCAGCTCGCAGAGCCCCGTTGACCTGATCGACATTGGCAGGTTTAGCCAGCTCGACCACCAGATCTATCATGGAAACATTGGGCGTCGGAACCCTGACCGACAAGCCGTTGAGTTTTCCTTCCAACTCGGGAAGAACCAGTCCCAAGGCTTTGGCGGCTCCAGTACTGGTAGGGATCATGGATTCCGCCGCTGCCCGGGCCCGGCGCAGATCCTTGTGTTCCAAATCCAGAATGCGCTGGTCATTGGTATATGAATGGACCGTGGTCATTAAACCTTTTACGATTCCGAACTCGTCGTTTAAAACCTTGGCCACCGGAGCCAGACAATTGGTGGTACAGGAGGCATTGGAAACCACATGGTGTTTTTCTGGCTGGTAAACAGCCTGATTAACCCCCATCACCAGGGTGCAGTCCATGTCTGTTCCCGGAGCCGTAATCAGAACCTTCTTGACGCTGCCCCGCAGATGAACCTCCGCTTGTTTGCGTTTAGTAAATCGCCCGGTCGACTCGATGACCAGTTCAACCCCCGCTTCTTCCCAGGGGATCTTTGCAGGATCCATCTCCGAGAAGGATCTTATCTGCTGGTCTCCCGCCTGGAGATAACCTTCTCCGGCACCCACCGGATAATCAAATATGCCATGTATAGAGTCGTATTTAAGAAGATGCGCCCCCGTTGCTGCGTTGCCGATATCGTTGATTGCCACCAACTGTATGTCGTTCCGGCCAATAATGCGTCTGGCCACCAGTCGTCCAATTCTCCCAAAGCCGTTGATCCCAACCTTCAACATTATTCCTTCCCCCTTTCAAGTATAGCCCGCGCCGCCCCCTCATCACTGATAAGAACTCCCCGGCGCCGATTCTTTAATACAGCTTCGATCGCCTGGGCCTTGTTGCTGCCTCCAGCAACCGCCACCACTAAAGGTATGCTGGCCAAATCTGACAGTTCCAGCCCGATCCCAGCCACATTGTATACTATCTCGCCAGATGCATTGAAATAATACCGAAATGCTTCTCCCACAGCCCTCTGATTCTCCAGAGTTTTTAGCGTCTCCTGGTCCAATCCTCTCAGATTTGCCATTTCCATGGCCGAGCCGATACCGTGTACCACGATGTCACATTGCTTCAATTGGGCGACTACTTCCGCCACCTGAGAATTAAACATCAGACTGTCGATCGTCTTCTGCTCCAGATTGTCGGGAATGTGAAGCATGCGATAGCTTCCCCCTACCGCCTCGGCTATATGAGCCGCGATGGCATTGGCCTGCAGCTCAATTTTTTCTCCCAGGCCGCCCCGGGCGGGCAATACCACCACTCCGCTTCCTGGCAGGCCTGCCGGGATAGCTTTGCCCATTTCTGCCAGAGTGGATCCTCCGGTTACGGCCATGGTCACCGAGGATGACAGCGCCTCCTTGAAAAATCTGGCCGCTGCTCTGCCCAATTCCCTTTTGGTGTAGGGATCCAAATAGGAGTCCCCGGGAACCAGGACAACCTGTTCCAGTCCCAGGTACTGCTGCAGCCGCTGCGCCAAGGAACTAAGCCCCTCCAGAATCGGCATCACCTCATCGGCCATGGATAGCATATCCATACCATGGTCGGTCAATTCAATGCCGGCAGGTGTGATCGCCACCGCGCCCATATCCCTTAAGACCGCAATTTCTGAACGGGCTGCCCGTTCCGAGCAATGCATCCTCAAAGCGATTTGCCTGCGACCCACAGGCTGGTTATAAAGCACCTCTCTTAAGACCCCATATCTCAGCCGGGCCATCCCCATGGCTTCAGGGATTAACATTTCCAAATTTGACAGCAACTGATCCATTCGTTCCTCCGAAACCAGCCCGCCTGGACAATTTAGTCCCACAGATTGCAGCACACTACCTGTTCGCAACTATTATACCATACTATAGTGCTGTCCGAGGTCCTCATGGCACCTGAGATGAATTATCCAGGCTATCAATATCTCTTACGCTTAGCGATGGACTCTATGCCCAGTTCCACCCGGTATTTGCTGACCGTTCTCCTGGAAATGCAGATACCTCGGTTAACCAGATTGTCGGCGATCTGTTGGTCACTCCAAGGGTTGTTCTCGTCTTCTTCCTGGATGATTTCTTTCAGAATCCTTTTTACGCTGCGGGAGGAATGCCGGTCCCCGCTCGTGGAATCGATCCCGCTGCAAAAGAAATATTTTAATTCGAATACTCCCTGGGGGGTTTGAATGTACTTATTGTTGGTAACCCGGCTGATGGTCGACTCATGGACCCCTGCCTTGGCAGCGATTTGCTTTAGATTAAGGGGTTTCATATACTTGACGCCTTTTTCAAGAAATTCCTCCTGAGCTTCGACTATGCACCTGGCCGTATTGTAAAGGGTCAAGCGACGGTGTTCCACGCTTTTAATCAGCCAGAGGGCTGAATTAATACGATCATGAACATATTGTTTGGTTTCGCCGTTGTACAAACCCGGTTGACGGAGCATTGCCTGATAAATCTTGTTGATCATCAACCGGGGAGAGTTTCCGTCGTTGACCATAATCACATACTCACCGTTGATCTTCTCAACGGTAATGTCGGGCACCAGATAACGGACATCGCTATCCCCGGCATACTGCCTGCCCGGTTTAGGGTCCAGAGTGCGTATCAAATCAGCAATGTCTTGAACCTCCAGCACACTGATTCTTAATGTGGCCGCGATTTTGGCCAGCCGCCCCTTCCCTACATCATCCAGGTAGTCTCTGACAATTCGATCTGCCACCGGCGACAGTCGCCCGGTAAGCTTTAATTGCAGCAGCAAGCATTCAGAGAGGCTGCGCGCCCCGATTCCGTAGGGTTCAAAGGTCTGGATCAAGGCTAAACTTTCGGCCACCCTTTCTTCCGGCTGATCCAGAATGGATGCCACCTCTTCCAAAGTGATGCACAGATACCCATTGTCGTCTATGGAACCTATCAAATACCGGCCGATTTCCTGATCTTCCGGTTCAGTCTGTGAAACATGCAGTTGAAAAAGCAAATGTTCATGTAATGTAGGGGCCACTGCCAGGTTGTGCTCAAAGCTCTGTCTGTTCGGTTCTCCCTGTCCCCTATGGGAATAACCCGGATCGTTGTTGTCGACAAAGTTTTCCCACCACTCTGCCTCAATCTTATCTTCCTTGAGGGCGTTCTCCGATATCTCCACCTCGGACGACTCCTGATCTTCCTTGATTTCCAGAACAGGGTTTTCCTGTAATTCCTGTTGCAGATACTCAGTCAATTCCAGGGAGGACATCTGCAGAATAGCAATTGCCTGCCGCAGCTGGGGAGTCATCTGCAGCGTCTGCTGTTGTTCAAGATGTATATCGTGAGTAAGTCGCATCATAATAATCACCCACCATCTGATTTCAGACTCAATACCGGACGGCCTTCCGGGCACCGGGGCCCGCAGTTGATCCTGCTCAGGAGTTTTCCGCCAAGTGCTCCAATTTTTTCATCCGATAGGCAACCCCCGACTTGCTGAGTTGCGGTGTCAGCATCTCTCCCAATTCTTTCAAGGTCGAGTCCGGATAGTCTAACCTCAGCAAGGCCAGTTCTCTCAATTGCTCCGGTATACCCTCCAGGGAATACCTGCTGATCAAATGTTCAATCGTCTCCACCTGACGCCAGGCGGCTTCCAGTGTCTTTTCCATATTGGCAGTCTCGCAGTTTACCTGGCGGTTCACCTGGTTTTTCATGGACTTGTATATTCGCATATTCTCGAATTCCAGCAGGGCGTAGTTGGCTCCCATCAAACGAATGTAGTCCGCAATTTGATCCGACCCCTTTAAATATAACACGACCGAGCCTTTCCTCTCCATAATCCGAAAATGGATGCCCAGACTCTCGCTCATCTTCTGCACCGACTGGGCCAGCTCAAAATTGGGAAAAACCATCTCCAGGTGGTAGGACCCCCCCGGACGGCTGACCGAACCTCTC
This sequence comes from uncultured Syntrophothermus sp., assembly GCA_964506825.1. Taxonomy (GTDB): domain Bacteria; phylum Bacillota; class Syntrophomonadia; order Syntrophomonadales; family DTU052; genus JAAYDA01. The sequence continues at coordinate 2,042 of CAZDND010000009.1, read as the reverse complement.
GCCAGAAATGCCCCGCGAAGATAAGCTCTTTTGCAGCAGCGTTTCCTGACCATTTCCGGGGCAACGCCAAAAACCAACCCGTTTTCTTTGTCAACCAAGCCCAGATGCCTCAGCACGGCCATATGTTCAGTATCCAACTGGGCCCGGACAATATAAAAGCGATTGGTATTGAACCTCCGCCGGGTTTCCATAATTACTGTCAAGGGGAAATGGAATAATGATTTGAATAGTTTGAAGGATTTTCTGGCGATGCCGGCATTGTCCGTGGTAATACATAAGACCTTTTTCTTATTCCTGCTAAGTTCCAGCCTGCCATTGAGTCTCAGAATTGCCGAGAGCTCAGCCGCCTGGCAGCATTGGCTCTCTGATGTTATCCGTGCTAATTCGTTCTTGGTTTCACCGGAAAAACTATTGCTCACGACCTCCGGTTCCACCCCTTTCCCTGGTAATATATCTTCATGATGGTCTTCGCCAGCGCATCGGGGTCATGCCATGCCACATCCTCCTGCCCCAGCATTGACGCGCACACCATTTGGACACCCCTTGCGGAGATTTTCTTCTGGCTGTATCTTACCGGTTCAGCCCCCATCATTTTATATCGCAGTAATCGTTCCTCGTCTATGGGAGCATTATTTACTACCACATAGTCGACGCATCCCGGGCCTATATGGCGGGTCAAAGCATCCAGGTGGTCAGTGACCGAATAGCCGCTGGTCTCTCCGGGTTGGGTCATAATATTGGCCACATAAATGGTAATCGCCCCTGTGCCATGGAGCGCCGCACCGATCTCCGGCACCAATAAATTGGGAATGATGCTGGTATACAAGCTTCCCGGTCCCATTATTACAACGTCAGCCTGTCGGATAGCTTCCAGTGCTTCCGGCACTGCTTGACATCCCGCCGGAGTCAGGAAGACCTCCTGTATCGATCTCTGTGCACCGGTGATCGCAGTTTCTCCAAAGACCACCGAACCATCAGCCATAGTGGCCCCCAGGGTTACCAACTCCGTAGTGGAAGGTAATACCCTTCCCCGGACCGCCAGAACTTTACCTACCTCCTGAATCGCTCCTTGAAAATCACCGGTTATGCTTGTCAATGCGGTGATCAGCAGATTGCCCAGATTATGCCCCGCTATCCCGTCGCCCTCTTGAAAGCGATGCTCAAAAACCTGGTCCATCAGGGTTTCCGTTTTCGCCAACGCCACCAGACAGCGCCGAATATCCCCGGGCGGCAGCAGTCCCATTTCTCTAATCCGCCCCGAACTGCCCCCATCGTCGGTAACCGTGACCACCGCGGTGAGATTGTCCGAGTATTCCTTGAGGCCCTTCAGGAGAACCGACAATCCAGTCCCCCCACCGATTACAACTATGCGCGGGCCTCGCTGACGATACACCTGACGCTTCAGGTATTCACCTGAGTTAAGCGACATCATGGATTGCTTGGATTTATCGGATATCTGCCCGGCAAACCCCCATCCCAATATCCCTAACCCCGATAAGGCCAGCAATATCTCCGGGGCCGGGGGTCCGACTCTGGCTGCCGACCAAAATCGGGCAGTCATACTGCCAAAGGCCAGGAGTAACATAATCACACCGACTGCAATCATTACCAACCATTTTTGGCTCCGCAACAGTGCGCTTACCCACCACATGATTTTATCCATAAACTAGTTTCCTTTGTATTTTGCCAGGTCACGGTGTTTGATCACCGTATGGTAACCCAATTTCTCTATCTCCTGGCCAATGTAGTTCGCCAAAACCACTGAACGATGCTGGCCCCCCGTGCAACCGATACCAATAACCAGCTGGCTTTTGCCTTCCTGGACATAATTCGGCAGCAGGAATCTTAAAAAATTTCGCAAACGGCGCAAAAAGGCTTTGGTAATCGACGGGGTCATCACATATTCGATGACCCTTGGATCCTCCCCGGTCATCATCGAAAGATCGTCCACATACTTGGGATTGGGCAGAAAGCGCACGTCAAAAACCAAATCGGCATCCAAAGGCAGCCCGTACTTGAACCCGAATGAGGTAACCGAAATG
>CAZDND010000008.1:0-21810 GCA_964506825.1 uncultured Syntrophothermus sp. | reverse complement strand
ATGATAGTGGTCTGCAAATCCTATTTTATCAAAGGGGAGATTCTCTTTTTGTCTTTCCCTATCTTTTTTCCCAAACTAATTTTACGCTAACGCCCTTATGTTTCCGAGATTGCACCTACCCAGGCAATAAGATATAAGTGAATTAACAGCAGCTAAAAGAAGTAAATAACCAAGCGGAATTTGTCTTATGAATGGACCCGGAAAAATCCATGGAGCAGCGGATGGCCCAAGAGTGGATTTCATCTAGCAAGCAAAATAATGACGAGACAAAGAGAGAACAGCATCAACATGGAAAACGTATCAAGTTTAAAGAGATTAGAATCCATAAAATCCTTCCAGTCGACAATCCGGAAATCCGAAAAGTCCTTGGCGCAGATGACTGAGAAGGGCGCCAATACTACCTTAATAAAGAAACGACTCAGCGCTCTTCATATCGGCTTAGCCACGCTGGAAACAGCATGGAACCAGAGACCCCATCATTATACCCAGGAAGATTTGGCGGAAGCGGGCCAGATTCTTACGGGTTTGCTCCCATCAATCGAGGACATTTATGCCAGGTCAAAGGCAGGCAGTCCTCAACGAACACTTTTGGCAAGAAGAATCCAAGCATTGGAGTTAGCTGTTCAAGCCATTAACGATTTCCTCATTGAATAATTCCATAAGGATTTAATGTGGAGGCGAAAATATTTTAGTACCTTCCAAGGGGCACTCCGCCGCTCAGGGGTGTGCGGCGGATAAGTGAAGTGATGGTTGATTCATGGAAGCGAAGCCGATATTAAGGTGTAAGTGCCTTTCATTAGGGTTGGTTGATCCCAATATATTCGGGCTGAACAGTCAATCTACCACGCGTCCGGCATACATGAAGGCCTATATATGGCATATAATGATATCGAAGGACTAAACTCCCGTTTTACGGGTTCAGGAAGTAAAGGATCATCAGAAATCTGTCGATAAAAGGAGGGACAAACTTATGAAGAGGAAAATAGCAGCACTAACACTGGCGGTTCTAATGCTGATAAGCATTACAGGCTGCGCGAAAACCGAAAAGGCAGCTCAGGACGTATTGCGAATAGCTTATACGACTGATCCAGAGGGTCTGGATCCGCAAAGGACTGCGGCCGTTGCAACATTCAATGTTACCAGCAGTATTTACGACACTCTTCTGGCCATCACTCCGGACTGGCAGATTCAGCCCCGCCTGGCTGAAAGTTACATCGTATCCCCGGACGGCATGGAGATAACCTTCACGCTGCGCCACGGAGTCAAATTCCATAATGGCCGGGAAATGACCGCGCAAGACGTTAAATACAGTTTTGAAAGATTGAAAGGTGCGGGCAGTCCCAAAGCAAAAGATTATGATAATATCAAACAGATCGAAGTGAACGGCGATTACACGGTCAAATTCATCACCAGCAAGCTGGATTTGGAATTGGCCAAGGCTTTCATCTACCCATGGACAGCAATCGTGCCCCAGGAAGCAGCGGATACCCTGAAGACCAATCCGGTCGGAACGGGCGCCTATAAGTTTGTTCAATGGATTCCCCAACAAAAATTAGCTTTGACCAGAAATGACGACTATTATCTGGAACCGGCCAAGATCAAGGATTTGGAATTCGTGCTGATTCCCGATGCCACCTCCCAACTGGCGGCTCTGCAGGTAGGGAATATACACATCACTGAAATCAGCGGCAACCAGGTCAAGATACTGGGCGATACTCCCGGTCTCAAAGTATACACCGAAGCCATGAACGCGGTTCAGATTCTGGCGCTGAATTTGGAAAACAAAGCCCTGGCCGATGTGAGAGTACGTCAAGCTATTGCCAAGGCCATAAACAAAGAGGATATTCTGGCCACCGTGGTCTGGGGCTATGGTGACAAGGTCGGCTCCCATCTGCCCGTTAATTATCCGGACTATGTCGATACCAATAATATCATTCCTTATGATCCGGAGGGGGCCAAGAAGCTCCTGGCCGAGGCTGGGTATGGGGATGGACTCAAATTAGAGCTGACCCTGCCCAAGAGTTATCAGATTCATGTTGACACCGGTCAGGTTATAGCCGACCAGTTGAATAAAGTCGGGATCACGGCGGATATTAAGATAGTTGAATGGGGTCAGTGGCTGAGCGATGTATATAGTGGCAAGAAATATGATATGACGGTGGTGGCACTTTCAGGACGACTTGACTCCTACTATTTCTTGAAGCGCTACCAATCCCAAAGTGGAGATTTTATAAGTTTTATCACCGGAGATGTGGATCAGCTCTTGGCCCAGTCGACCAGCGAAATGGATCCAATCAAGCGAAAAGAGATATTCAAACAGATACAGGTCATTCTGGCTGAAAAGGTGCCGGCAGTATATATCCAAACCCCCCACAAAACCTTTGGCCTTGCGGATAATGTGGAAGGTTTCAGAATTTATCCTCTGGACATTTATGAATACAAAGATGTATCCTTCCAGAAATAGAGGCGGCAGCTAGGCCGAACCCTGAAGGTGAATATGCATGCTAAACTATCTCTATAAAAGAATTGCCCATTCGCTGGAAGTGCTGTTTATTGTATCGATAATTACCTTCGCGGTACTATTGTGGATACCTGGGGATGCGGCCCAGCTGATATTGGGTGCCGATGCGACACCGGAAAAGCTGGCGGCTTTACGAACCGCTTTAGGACTGGACCGGCCCTGGTATCTGCAGTATTGGGATTGGCTGCAGGGTTTCCTGCACTTTGATCTGGGAACATCCTATCTCTTTGGTCAAGAGGTAAAGACTCTGATTATCCAGAGATTGCCGGTTACCATGTCGATAGCAGTCCTCTCAATGATAATGGCGTCTGTAGTCGCTATCATTTTGGGGGTGGTGGCTGCGATTCGGAAAAATACTCCGGTGGATTATTTTGCCACGGGTTTGATGCAGATCGGCTCATCCCTGCCAGCTTTTTGGATTGGTATGCTGCTCATCGTATATTTCGGACTCAAATTGAAGTGGTTTCCGGTATCCGGCTACGTTCCTATGGAGAACGGCTTCGGAGCATACTTGAACAGCATAGCTTTGCCCAGCATTGTTCTGGCTATTGGGGAGATAGGCATGCTGCTGAGGACGGTAAGAACCTCCATGCTGGATGCACTTAATCAAGATTTTATGGAAATGGCCAGGGTCAAAGGCCTTTCCAGTCTTACTATTTATTTTAAATATGCTTTGCGGAGTGCCATGATTGCACCCTTAAATGTGATGGGCTTGCAATTTGCCAAGCTGGTAGGCGGCACTGTGGTAGTAGAGTCGGTTTTCGCCCTGCCCGGGATCGGCCGGCTGGTCTTGGTTGCCGTTGAACAGCGCGACGTTTTCTTACTCCTGGGACTGGTTATGTTTATTACCACATTGGTAATTTTCATTGCTCTGCTGGTAGATATTGCGGTGATGTTTATAAATCCCCGGATACGTGTCGAAATGCAAGGTGAGTGATAGTATGGCCGCCAGTAAGATCAAAGTAAAAAAGAAGTATAATATGTATCTTGGCAGCATGCTGACCTTACTGGTGGTGTTTCTCTGCTTGCTGTCCTATTTTTATATGCCGCACCCTCCCAATGAAATGAACCTGGCTATGCGATTTGTCGGTCCGGGAGAGAATCCCCAGTATTTATTGGGTGCTGATAATTTTGGCCGGGATATTCTGAGCCGAGTGATTTACGGGTCCCGGAGTGTGCTGCTGGTTTGCCTGTTGGCGGTTTCGCTTGGGTCGGTGGCAGGTTCGATACTGGGGGCGATAGCGGGCATGGTAAAGGGTCCGCTATCGACACTCATCATGCGTTCTATGGATGGTCTGATGGCATTCCCCGGAATTCTGCTGGCTATGATGATGGTGGCAGCGGTGGGCAAAGGCAAGGAAGGTGCCGTTGCAGCTATAGCGGTTTTTATGGTTCCCCCCTTTGCCCGCTTGGTCTATTCCCTGATTCTGGACAGCGAAAATGCCTTGTTCATAAGAGCGGCCAAAAGCTATGGGATTACTAAACCCCGTTTGTTACGCAAACACTACTTGCCCCTCCTGCTGCCCCGACTTATCACGCAGTTTACCGCCTGTATCGGCGCCGCTATTATGATTGAGACGTCACTGTCTTTCCTGGGATTGGGGGTCCAGCCGCCTAATGCCAGTTGGGGGCTCATGTTGAACGAAGCCAGACAGCATTTCCTCCAGTATCCATATTTGGCCGTGGCCCCGGGGCTGGCTATTGCATTGGCGGTGTTGGGTTTCAATCTATTGGGGGATGGATTGAACGACCTGCTGATTACCAGGAGGTCTTGAGAGAGATGGCAGATGAAAAACTGATCGACATACAAGATCTGACAATTAGAACCGAAGCCGGTCGAGTACTGGTGAATAATATTTCGTTGGATATGGAAAAAGGGGAGCTTCTGGGGGTGGTGGGCGAGTCGGGCAGTGGCAAAACTCTGACCGCAAAAACCATCATCAACCTGCTTCCGGAAAACCTCATTTGGGAGGCCAGTAAGTTCCAGGTTTTCGGGGTAGACTATCTGACTGCTGAGCCCAAGGTAATCAGAGCCCTGGTGGGCGAGAAAATCGGTTACGTTCCTCAAAACACTGGATATTATTTGCATCCGATGATAAAGATTAAGAATCAGATTGCCGATGGATATATGTTATGGACCAAGAGCAATGCCCACGATGCTCTGGAGAGAGCCCGCAAACTGGTGGCCGCTGTTGGTATCAGAGACACCGAACGCCTGCTGAATTCGTATCCCTGGCAACTTAGCGGCGGGATGCGGCAGAGGGTCAATATAGCTATGGCCTTTATGAATAAGCCGCGATTGATCATCGCCGATGAGCCCACCACCGCCCTGGACAGCACCATACAGAAGCAGGTGGTGGATTTATTTAAAGCGGTGAATATAAACCACGGTACTTCGGTGTTGATGATCTCCCATGACCTGGGCTTAATTAAATATTATTGTCAACGCATTATGGTGATGTACGCCGGCCAGGTGATGGAGGAAGCCAGTACTGCAGAACTTTTCAGCCTGCCGAAGCACCCGTACACCAAAGCCCTGATCAAGGTTATCCCCTCGCTAACCATGAAGAAAGACCAACGGTTGGAAGAAATCCCCGGCTATGTACCCGACATGCGGCAGGAGATCACCGGTTGTGTTTTCAAAGAGAGATGCATTTATAACCAGGAAGCCTGCACGATGGAGATAATGGAGCGGCTTGTCAACCATAACCATCGTTACCGCTGCAATTATGATTTATGAAAAGAGAGATTGGCATGGATGTTTCGCCCGGTGATGCCCTTCTTTGCGGCTCTGATATCAGCCAGGAGTTTGTAGTTGAGAGAAAGCCGGTAATCGGGACTCCCAAGAAAAGATTTACAGCGGTGAACCAGGTTTCCTTCGCCATCAAAGACGGCGAAACAGTAGGAGTAGTAGGTGAATCGGGGAGCGGGAAGTCCACCCTTGGTGAGATTTTGGGAGGATTGCGAACCCCAACCATGGGGAAAGTGTATTGGAAGTCCCGGGATATACTTGATATGGATCAAGCCCAGTACCAAGAATATCGAAAAAGTGTACAGTTCATCTTCCAGGACCCCAAGGGTTCTATGAATCCGTATTTCCGAATTCGTGACATTATCGGCGAGCCCCTGATCACCCTGAAAATTTGTCAGGATGAGAAGGAAATCCATCAGCGGGTGGCAGCCATGATCAAACAGGTGGGGTTGGAGGAAGATACGGCTGACAAATACCCGGGAGAATTAAGCGGTGGTCAGTGCCAGCGAGTAGCCATTGCACGGGCGCTGATCGTAAGGCCTAAAGTGATCATTTGCGATGAACCAGTTTCCGCATTGGATGTATCTGTTCAAGCCCAGATATTGAATTTACTGAAGGATCTGCAGCAGCAGTACAATATAGCTTATGTCTTTATATCCCATGATATTGGGGTTGTCAACTACATGGCAGATCGGATTGTTGTTATGAACAAGGGCAGCATCGTGGAAACAGGTGCTGCCGACCAAGTGTTCAAGTCACCGGTCAACGATTATACCAGGAAATTGGTAGAGAGCTCGTTTTCAAGGATCATGATGGAGGAGCAATAATGTCCCGACTGGGGGCTCATCCATAACAGGAGGAACAAGATTTGCCCCAGATTGCATTGCTTACCGGTGGGATGTTTTTGTTGGCCATAGTGTCTGGAATGTTGGGGTTGGGGGTCGCTTTTGCAGCCATCCCTTTCCTGGGGTTATTTCTCGATGATCTGGTTCATCAGGTTCAGCCCCTTAGTCTATTGCTAAATGGAGTGACAGCGCTTTTTGCCGTTTTTGGATTTGCCCAGAGTGGCTTATGCGACTGGAAAAAAGCCTTGCAGTTGTCGGTGGTTACTACTCTGTGTGCCCCTATAGGAGCCTACCTGGTTCAGTATGTTCCTCAAACATACGTATGGTTTGCCTATTTTGCAGCCGTATTATTTCTGGCCTATCGCCTATTTCATCCGGTTGCTGAGACCCCAGGCCTTGAAAATTTCGGACTTGTTCTGGGGTTGGCTGTACCGATATCGATCTTGTCTGGGTTTCTTGGAGTTGGCCCGGGTTTTCTGCTGATGCCAACCCTGATTCTCTCTGGATTTGAAGCCAAAAACGCCGCCGCCATTAACGCTTTTGCGGTGTGCCCGCCGTCATTTTCATCCCTGATTCCACATCTGGCCACAGCCAGATGGGATGTTAGCCTAATGCTGCCATTGCTTCTTGCAGGTGCGGTCGGATCTTTTTTAGGCGCCCGGGTTACCAGCCAGTATGTTCCCAGTGCCCGGTTGAAACCTATTTTCGGGGTGGTCATCCTGATAGTCACTTTCTATAAAATCATTGATCAAGTGATTCGATAATATGGGTAGCAGTTTGACACCTGCCAAGTAAAACCTGTTAAAAGAATATTCGGGGCCTCCATTTAGCAAGGGGAGGGCGGTGGGTGATGATTTTTCCCTTGGGAGCATATTGGTGATGAAATTAACCGAAAGGTAAGGTATTATGTCCACAATCAGTTTATATGTTATAACCTTCGCCCTATTAGGACTATCCTTTGCCAAAAACCGAACCAAAACCCTATTAGCTTTAAAAAAATCCTGGAAATCTTTTGAAAACATTTTGCCGCAGTTTCTGTCCATATTAATTGTGATTGGCATTATGCTGGCTTTTTTAAGCCCGAGTACCATATCCAAATTGATTGGACAGCAATCAGGGTGGATAGGAATGATTATAGCTTCCGTGCTCGGCTCTATAACGCTTATACCGGGATTTGTGGCCTTCCCTCTGGCCGCCGCTTTACTTGACAGCGGTGCTGGGTTCATGCAAATTGCAGTCTTCATTTCTACTCTGATGATGGTCGGTATTGTGACACTTCCCTTGGAGACTCAGTATTTTGGCCGCAAAGTTGCAGTGGTCAGAAACCTGCTCGCTTTCGGATTTTCATATATCGTTGCAGTTGTGATTGGGGTTGTGTTGAAATGAAAAACATTATTTATCGTTATAAGTATTTCATAATCCTGTCAATTATCGACCTCATTATCTTGTTACTCATGCCGGAAATTGGCCAAAAATCATTTGCAATCTCCTGGGAGAGCTTGCTGGGCATGCTCTCGGTGCTGCCGCCGGTATTTATTCTATTGGGACTATTGGATGTTTGGGTTGAACGAGAGACCATGATGAAGTACATGGGCGAAGAATCCGGGCTGGTTGGCATAGCCATAGCTTTCCTGCTGGGCTCGGCTGCGGCGGGGCCGCTCTACGCGGCATTTCCCGTCGCAGGAGTTCTTATCAAAAAGGGCTGTAAATTTACGAACATCTTGATCTTTATTGGAGCCTGGTCGACTACCAAGATTCCCATGCTGCTCTTTGAGGGATCAGCCATGGGATGGGAATTTATGCTGACCCGCTTTATTATTAACATACCTGGCATAGCCTTGATCGCCTATATAACTGAGAGGTTTATAAATGATAAGGACAGACAGTTCATTCACGATAAAGCGATGTCTTTATAAACAGTTGTCAGATTAAGTCTATGAGCGTACAGATTGTGAATGAGGTAAAATAGGAATGGTGAAGGCCATAAAAAAAGGGGGAGATGTGAACCAATGAACCAAAATAGTGATTCTGGAGGTTGTTCTTGCGGACCAGGCTGTTGCGTAAGCATTCCTGATAATGTAATTAAGGATATTATTATCCCAAAAAAGCAGATTATTATCGACTTCTTGTACCTTGATCTCAGTGTCTGCACTCGCTGCCAGGGAACCGGTGAGAGTCTGGATGAGGCGCTAAGCGAAATTGCCAAAGTCCTGGAGGCCACCGGCAATGAGGTGGTCGTCAACAAGGTAGAAATCAATACAGCAGAATTAGCCACAGCCCATAAATTCGTAAGTTCTCCAACTATTCGCGTCAATGGGTATGATATTCAGATGGAGGTCAAAGAAACATTATGTGAATCCTGCGGAGATTTATGCGGCGATGACGTCGACTGCCGGGTTTGGATTTATGAGGGGCAGGAGTATGCAGTACCCCCCAAAGCCATGATTGTTGAAGGCATTCTAAAGGCTGTATATGGCCGATCAATGGGAGTTCCGGTGTCCGACCAGGAGTATACTATCCCGGAAAACCTGAGACGTTTTTATCTTGCCATGGAAAACAAAAAATAAATATTGAAGTGATGGATTCTTCTCAGCTGGAGAGGCCGATTTAATGGCATCTCCAGCTGTGTTCTTTGGCAGCCAAAACTATAGATTAATTACAGCCCCGTCAACATTTCTGTTTATACTCTAGGGGAACCATAATTTGTCCTATATACTTGGATTACCTCTTCCCGGGCTAATCATATGCAATAGGGGATTGGGTAAACGCCCGATAAGATAATGTGCGGATTTTGAACAAGGGTGAGTTCATGAAAAAAACATTGGACCGGGATACTATTATTAATATTGGTTTTTATGGTGGGTTAGCCGTAAAAGCCATATTTGCACTAATAGAGTTCATTGGCGGCTCGATGATGATTGGCCTCAGCCATGAGCGGCTCAATTGGCTCATCTGGCTTATAGCGCTGCCTGAACTTAGAGATGACCCCAATGATTTGGTAATGAATTATCTTGTTGAGATGGGGCAGAACTTATCAATCAGTTCACAACAATCTGTGGCAATTTACATGTTGCTACATGGCACGATGAAACTGGCAGTGATATGGTTGCTTTGGACCAAAAAGTTGTGGGCGTATCCTATAGCGGTGGCGATGTTCGGATTATTTGTTGGCTATGAAATCTTTAGTTACATACATAACCATTCTGCGCTGATGCTGCCTATGGTTATATTTGATGTTGCGATCATTGTCATGATCATTCTAGAATACCTAAATTTGAAAGCAGAGACAGAAAAGATGGGGGGCTAACCGTGGATGTGATGAGGATCATCAACTAATAAAAAATCATCATTTACCTAAGACCGAATTAGGAGCGGGCTTGGCTTTTATGCCGTTGATTATTTGCGGGTTTTTCTGCCCCACGCGACATTCGGTGTAGTAAGGTTTTTTCTGTGTGGCGTGCAGACTTTTTGATATACTACTCATAAGATTCACGGAGAATGACGGACAGCTGTGGCCGGACGTTTCCCGTGCACGTTAAGAGGGGGATGAAAAGATGGACCGCGTTTGGTACAAGTTTTATGACAAAGGGGTTCCCCATTCCATCGACTACCCGGGCAAACCATTAAAAGATTATTTTAATGAGTGGGTTGCGAAGAACCCTGACAAGACTTATCTTATTTGGGGAGATAAAGAATTAAGTTATTCAGAAGCTAATGTTATGGCCCAAAAAGCCGCCACTGCCATCATCAAGTTAGGTTATCAGAAGGGTGATCGGATTGCCCTGATGACCACGAATCTCTTTGAATATGTCATACTGCTGCAGGCCTGTTATAAAATCGGTGCTGCCATCGTTCCAACCAATCCGATGTACACTATTCCTGAATTGACCCATCAATTTGCGGACAGTGAAGCCACAATTGTTTTTGCCGAAGACCGTTTTGCTGACAAAGTAGCGGAAATCATGAGTTCCGGCAAGACCGCTATTAGAAACCTGATAATAATCGATTCCCGCACGGGCACTGCTCCCATAAGCGGTATCGGCATCCTGCGCTATGAATCCCTTATCAGTACCGGCGATCCGGTGGAACCTGAGATCGAAGTTGACCCTTCCGACCTGACCATGCTGCAATATACCGGCGGCACTACCGGTTTATCCAAAGGATGCATGCTAAGCAATTCCAATCTTGAAGCGATGGCTTGGCAGGATACAGTTTGGTTTTCACCGCCTTTTGAAAAACCGGAAGATATGCGTATCATGTGTGCCATGCCTCTTTATCACATCTATGGGTTTAATACCAGTGTCAACATCAACATGGTGGCCGGGGGAAACATTATTATTGTCAATGGCCCCACCCCAGACAATCTTTTGAAGAACATCAATGAACACGAACCTAACTTCTTTGCCGCTGTTCCGGCCATGATTTACGGCTTGAACAGTCATCCCGACATCGGCGATTCCAAAATCAAAAAGATTAAGGGGATGATTTGCGGCTCCTCTCCTCTGGCGGTGGAAGGACTGAACCGTTTTGAACAACTGTCCGGAGCAGCGATTATTGAAGGTTACGGCATGTCTGAAACCTCCAATGTGCTAACCTGCACCCCCATGTTTACCAAACGCATAATCGGCAGCGTAGGAATTCCCTGGCCGGATGTTGATATTCGCATCGTGGACCTGGATACCGGTAAAAAGGATATGCCCGTCGGCGAACCGGGAGAATTGATTGCCAAGGGCCCACAGATCATGAGTGCCTACTGGAAGAATCCCGAAGAAACAGATAATGTGCTGCGGGATGGGTGGCTCTTTACCGGTGATATAGCTACCATGGATGAAGATGGTTATATTACTATCGTCGACCGTAAAAAAGACATGATTCTGTGCAGCGGTTTCAATGTCTTCTGCCGCGAGATTGATGAAGTTCTTTATACCCACCCCAAAGTCCAGGATGCCTGTGCAATAGGGATTCCTGATCCCAAACGCGGTGAGACGCCCAAAATATTTGTCATTTTGAAACCTGGGGAAACCATGACCGAGGATGAAGTCAAAGAGCATTGCCGCCAGAGCCTGGCACCATATAAAGTGCCCACCCATGTCGAATTTATTGACGAATTGCCCCGCACCAGCGTCGGAAAACCTATGCGCAACGCCCTTAAACAGAAGGAACTGCAAAAGATCCAACAAGCTTAGTAGGTACCCCTTTCTGCCCCTGCTTCAAATTTGACGCAGTAAAACATAAAATCTGGAGCAGAAGTGATAACGGAATGAAACACCGATACCATTAACGAGAAAACCGAAGGACAAAAGCCTTCGGTTTTTTTGCGGTAATCATCGGGTGAAAATACAGGGCGGAATGTTTTAATAAAGCCAATAAAAGCACCAGGACAGGACAGGCGGCTCGAGAGATTATATCATGGAATATTTGACCATCTTTCGATAAAGGGTAGTCCGGTTTATCCCCAATTCCTCGGCCGTCTTGACCCGATTGTTATTATGTTTGCGCAAACAGTTTCTGATGAGTTGTTCTTCAAAGCTGCCTTTACTTGAGCCCAGATCCATATTCATTGGGACCGGTTGTGCAGGTTTTAGCAGCTCCGGAGGGAAATCCTCCGCTGACAAGGAGGCTTCAGACGAGAGGCTTATTGCTCTTTCAATAACGTTGCTGAGCTCCCTGACATTGCCGGGCCAATTGTAATTCATCAATAGGGCCAGAGCCAGATCATCAATACCTGATATGGTTTTCCCCAGTTTGGGGCCGATAGATTTTAGAAAATGATTCACTAATTCGGGGATATCGTCTTTCCTGTCTCTGAGGGAAGGGATTCTGATATCTATAACACCCAGCCTGTAATAAAGGTCGAGACGGAAACTGCCTTTTCTTACTGCTTCCAGCAGGTTCTTGTTGCTGGCGGCGATTATCCTCACATTGACTGGAATTACCTCTCTGCCCCCCAAACGAACAACGGTTCCTTCCTCAAGCAGCCGCAACAGTGAGGTCTGCATATCCAAGGGCATTTCTCCAATTTCATCCAAGAAAATTGTACCCTGATCAGCCAGCTCGAATTTGCCGGGATTTCCTCCCTTACGTGCACCAGTAAAGGCACCGTCTTCATACCCGAACAATTCACTGGATATTAGTTCACGGGGCAAGGCTGCACAATTGATGGCGAAAAATGGCTCCCGGGAACGGTTGCTGGCATTATGGATTGCCTGGGCGAACATGTCTTTGCCTACCCCGCTTTCGCCCAAAAGAAGAACATTGGAGTCTGAATTCGCCGCTTTTTGGGCAAAAAGCAAGGAGTACTTAAATTCGTGACTATGACCGATGATTTGGTCGAAGGTAATATTGGCCCGCGCCCCCGAGACTCTTTCTATCAATCGTTTATATTGCTGCATGGGCTGCAAAATGACAACCGTCCCGTAGATTTGGCCATTTTTCTCCGCGAGGGGAGTTGAGCTGACGGCCAGTTTTACCAGGTTGTTATTTTGCCGGATCAATAGGGGTTCCGCCGCCAGCCTCTTGTTACTGAATATCTTGGCAAAGAATAATTCATTGCTGTCAGGCATGAGATCTTCCAGCTTTTTGCCTATGGAATCGGTGGATGCGATCCCCAAATCTCTGGCAGCAATCAAATTTAGATGGGTGACTCTGTGGTCGCTGTCTATGGTTAAGACACCCTCAGACATCGATTCCATGATGGCAGTTTTATGAAGATTAGACATTTCACTTTGTTGATAGGAATCTTGAAGGGCCATCTGGCGCTCGATGGCTCTAGCCGCCGCCTCAGCCATGCCGAGAGTGTGCCGGTTAAATAGGTGCTGAGGGCCGGAAACAGAAATGACTCCCATTACCGCTCCCTCCCGGTCAAAAATCGGAGACGCGCAGTTGCAGCCAAAGGTAGCTACTCGGCAAAATGATTCATAGCCTACGAACTCTACTGGTTTCCCTGTGTTAAGGGCGATTGTTCCCGAAGTTGTGCCCATCACCTTTTCTGACCAATCGGCGCCTTCGACCAATTGGGAAAGGTTGGCAAAATCAATCGCATCCTGACTGCCGACCCTTGAGATAACGACTCCTTCAAGATCGGTCAGTACCAGAACGAAACCTGTGCCCTCCATAAACTGGTTCAGATGGCCCATCATTACGGTCGCCTGGTCCATCAAGCCCCGGTTGCTGTTTCTCCTGGATTCCAGATCTTCGGGGGTGACAAATTTATCGCAGCAACGTTTGTAGGGGTCAACTCCGTGACGCTCGCTTCGGGCCCAGGAGTCCCTGATTTCCGGCGCGATACTGATACCTTCACAATGACCTGTATTACGCAGTGATTTCCAGATACTCTGTATCTCACTCAAACAGACTCAACTCCCTTTTGAGAAAATCTCCGCTGCCTTGAAAGAGTTGCTTTTATGCAACGCACGATCATCTGTATTCTAATATAAAAGCTGATTAATAGGAAGTCCGGAGTATGGCATGGGGATGGGGGTGCAAAATTGCAACGCTGGACTAAATGGGAGTTGCGATTATGCAACATGAATGGTTGCAAAATCATGCACCACCAAGTTCTGGATTTGCCGACTGGGTGTCATCAGAACCCGATTTTATGGCCCAAATGAAGTATTTTATGTGGTGGTATAGCTTATTCTCATGCGATCGGGCAATCTGGCACGAATATTGCAATGATAATTTAATTATCTGGTATGTAAATCGTTAAAAGCGAAAAGGAGGACAGAAATTGAAAGCTGACGACATCAAAAAAGTATTGATCATCGGGTCTGGAACCATGGGGCGGCACATCGGTCTGCAGCACCTTTTATATGGTTATGAGGTGGTGTTTTTTGATATTGACGAGGAAACGTTGAAAGTGGCGCTGACCCATGTGGGCAAGATCGCATCCAATTTGCTTCGAAATGGCTTCATTTCAGATGAAATGTTCGCGAATGTGAATAAGATGGCCACGACTTCTGTCGATCTGCGTGAAGCCTTGAGGGGAGTCCAGTTGGTAAGTGAAAACGTTCCAGAAAATATCGAACTCAAGAAAAAAATATGGGGGCAAGTAGGGAAATTTGCTTCGGAAGAAGCGATCTTAACCACCAATACATCAACCCTGGTCGCGTCCATGTTTGCCGAATCCAGCGGGCGCCCGGAACGATTCCTGGCCTGGCACTTTCACTTGCCGGCTTTTACAGCCAACATAGTGGACGTGATGCCGCATCCAGGAACCGATCCCAACGTTACTGAGATAATTCTCGAGCACTCCGAAAGGATTGGCCAAATACCCCTGAATCTGAAAGTCGAATGGCCCCGGTATGTTTACAACGAGATGTTGAATTCATTGCTGCCGGCCGCTCTGCGGTTGGCCGTAAATGGAGTCGCAACTGTTGAGGAGATCGATCGTGCCTGGATGGTCATCATGGAAGCCAAGAGGGGGCCTTTTGGGATAATGGATAGTATCGGACTGGACACCGGATACCATGTTAGCGCTGAAAATCTGGCTCTGCATCCGGATACCCCCTACGGCAAGGAAATTCTGGCCTATTATAAAGCCAAAGTCGATGCCAACGAGCTGGGCCGTAAGACCGGCAAGGGCTTCTACAGTTATCCCAACCCAGCCTACGAGCAGCCTGAGTTTTTGGAGCGAGTCACCCCGAAATTCAAAAAATGATCCCCGAAAATGTCATCAAAATATGAAATGTAAATGAACTGGAAAACCGGGGGCAGTTTGAAAACAGAATGAATTATCCATCTGCAGTTCAGTGTAACCAGATATTAATTGGAAAAATGAAAGGAGCGACAACATGAGAACCAAAGAACAGTACATCGCCGACCTGGGGAAGAAGAACCAGAACCTCTACTTTAACGGAGCCAAGGTAGACCGGCTATGCGACATGCAGATCCCCGTAATCAATGTTATGGGGGTAACCTTCGAAGCCGCTCAGGACCCGGCATTTCAGGATCTATGCGTCACCACCTCTCATCTTACCGGCGAAAAGATCAACCGGTTCAACAACATCCATCAAAGCGTGGATGACCTGCACAAAAAACAGGACATGACCCGTCTCCTGTGCAACCAGGTGGGGAGCTGTATCCAGCGCTGCATGGGAATCGACGCTGCCAACGCCATCAACGCGGTTTCCTTTGAAGCCAGCAAGAACCCCGACCGGAAAACCGACTATTATGCCAACTGGCTGAAGTGGCTGGAAAGATTCCAGAGAGAAGACCTGGTAGCCAGCTGCGCCCAGACCGACCAGAAGGGGCAGCGGATGAAGCGGCCCGCCGAACAGCTGGATCCCGACATGTATGTCCGGGTAGTGGAAGAGAAGCATGACGGAATCGTAGTCCGGGGCTGCAAAGTCCACATATCAGAAGCCTCCGTATCAGACGAGATCCTGGTGGTACCCAACCGGGCCTTGATGCCGGACGAGAAACAGTACGCCCTATGTTTTTCGGTACCCTCGGACCATCCCGAAGTGAAGCAGATATTGTCCTTCCACAACCAGAGTAAAAGAGAGATATTCAAAAGCGGCAAATATGTGGGCTATTCGGATTCCTACATCATCTTCGAAGACACCTTCGTACCCTGGGAAAACGTCTACCTGTGCGGAGAGACCCAGCATGGAGGAGTAGC
This sequence comes from uncultured Syntrophothermus sp., assembly GCA_964506825.1. Taxonomy (GTDB): domain Bacteria; phylum Bacillota; class Syntrophomonadia; order Syntrophomonadales; family DTU052; genus JAAYDA01. Next base: position 6,070 of record CAZDND010000008.1, on the reverse strand, counting down.
CGCCCTGCTGTTCGCCCTATTCCATCGCCACAGCTACTCAGGCTGCAAGCCCGCCTGCCTGGACTACGTCATCGGCCTGGCCCAACTGGCGGCAGAAATCAATGGAATCGCCAAAGCCCCCCATGTGAGGGAAATGCTGTCCGAGCTGATCATGACCGGTGAATTGGGATACGCGGCCGGGTTTACCGCTTCACACCTGGGCAAGCCGGAAGTCTACATGCCGGGCTATGGATTCGTACCTTACGGACCCGGCAGCTATATACCCAATTCCATCTACGCCAATGTAGGCAGATGCCTGACCGGAGAAGCAGTATTCCACGAGCAGGAAATCCTATGCAACATCGCGGGCGGATTGCCAGCCACCTTCCCGCTGGAAAGAGATTTCGTCAACCCGGAGACCAAAGACCTGCTGGAGAAATATCTGAACCGCAACCCGGACATGGCCATTGAGGACCAGATAAAATTCTGGTACCAATATATCGATTTCACCTGCTCCCATACGGCAGGATCGGCCAACTACGGGAACTACCATGGCGGCGGCTCGCCCATCATGGAGCAGATCGCCATCACCACCCAGTATGACCTCAAGTCGAAGGCCGACAATGTCCGGAAACTGGCGGGCATGAGTCCCCGGAGCAAAAAGGCGAAGTAAATCGTGCCATTCAGGGTCTGATTTAGTAAAATATAGACGTTGAGCAAGTATTGGCCGATGAATATCATCATGAGTGCCATGACCAATACTTGCTTCTTAAATAGGGAATGAGTTTCCCAAGAATATCGGGAGGAAGTGCGGAAATGAACGTATTTGATTTGTTTAGTCTTAAGGGCAAAACCGCCGTAGTAACCGGTGGTTCAATTGGTTTGGGAGCACAGATGTGCACGGCTCTGGCCGAGGCCGGAGCCAATGTGGTTGTAGCAGCCCGTAAGGTGGATCGTTGCGCAGCCCTGTGTGAGGATTTGGAAAAGCTGGGGGTTAGGGCGTTGCCGGTGGCTTGCGATGTAGCCAAAACCGAAGATTGTCAAAACCTGATTGATGTCACGGTAAAAGAATTCGGCACGGTGGACATACTGATCAACAATGCAGGAATTACCTGGGCCGCGGATTCACTTAATTATCCCATGGACAGGTGGGACAAAGTCTTTAAAGTAAATGTTACGGGCTTGTTCGAACTTTCAGCTATGGCCGCTCGGGTCATGAAAGAAAACGGGGGCGGCAAGATCATAAACACCGCCTCTATAGCGGCTTACGTGGGAAGCGAACCGGAATCTCAGGATACGGTAGCTTATAATGCCAGCAAAGCTGCAGTCGTCACCCTTACCAAGGATCTAGCGATTAAATGGGCCAGATATGGAATTTATGTGAACGGGATTGCGCCCGGTTATTTTCCCACCCACATGAGCAGCGGCTTGCTGGAAATGACCAAAGATATTGTATTGCCCAGGATACCGCTGCGTAGGTTCGGCAAAGAAGATGATATCAAAGGGTTAACTCTTTTGCTGGCATCACCGGCTTCGGACTTTATCACCGGGCAGACCTACATTATTGACGGTGGCATGACCTGCGGTTAGCCAAGGATTAACCAGAATGGAAGAGCAGGTGGGGGAACTATTCCCACACCTGCTTTTTCCTTTTCCAAAGGCTTGGGTCCATCTAAAAATCCTGCAGGGGAGAAAAACATAGAAAAAGTCGAAGTCGATGTAATCATTGTTGGTGCCGGGGGTGCGCTCTTGGATGCGTCCGGGGAGATCGTCGTCCAAACCAATAAGTAGGTGGTCGGAATCGAACTCCATGAACAATCTGGGCGGGAATCATCAAGCCGTAGCCGCGAGGTCAGTCACTGGGGGTTATTTGCAAAGAGCAATCAAGATGGGGGTTTGCTGATTAATGGCAATAGGAAATATTTCCAGACAACAGAATCAATATAGACGGGGTCTTGGAGATATTTATAAGAAATCGATCTGCAAACATGGCTGAAATATTAGCCGACAAATAACGGTATTATTGCACAAGAAGGGTTAATATTAAAGTTAGAAGCTGCCAAACTGCTGGGAAACGCAACGGATCTTACCGGAACACGATCGATTCATCAACGGGATAGTATTTCCGGCCAAATAGGTTGAGCTATGATTGAAGGCAGCTGCCTTAAGGGGAAACCTAGAGTTTCCGAGGCAGAACCTTAGTGTTTTGAAGGGGAGGTATTGGTATGTACGCAGATGGGACTAAAGTAGGCTGGCCCAAGGAAATCAGCGACAAGCTGGTCAAACAGATGGTCCATGGCCGGGAGAATTATGTTTTTAAGGATCGACCCAAATCACTGGATGATCTATTTAGAAGAACGGTTGCCAAATACCCTGATAAAGTAGCCTTGATCTTCGAGGATCAAACCCTCACTTACCGGGAATGGGATCAATTGGTAAATAACATCGCCAGCGCTCTTATAAATAATTATGGGATCAAGAAGGGCGATCGGGTTGGACTGATGTTTAAGAACTGCCTGGAATGTGCCGAAAGCATGTTCGGGATTATACGAGCCGGCGGCATAGTGGTGCTGATCAATAATAAATTGAAATCCGCTGAGGTAAAGTACCAATTAGAAAATTCAGGGACTACCATGCTGATCACGGAATCCGAATATTTTGAGCCCGCTATAAAACCAATTCGGGATGAGGTCCAATGCAAGCAGTATGTGATACTTGGGGATTCGATACCGGGCACTATACCGTTTTCCGACCTGGTAAAAAACGCTGCTCAGCAAGACATCCATGTACCTGTGGACGAAGAAGACACCGCCTGGATCATATATACCTCGGGAACCACCGGACAGCCCAAGGGATCACAGTCAAGCCACATCAATGGCGTTCATTCGGCCATGGTTTATACCTACAGTTATGAAATCACCTCAGAAGACCGGGGCATCATCGCGGTACCCCTTTTCCATGTTACGGGCCTATTTGCTCAGTTGATGGCTTTGATATATGCTGGTGGGTCGTCGGTCATCATGCCTAAGATGGAAGCGTCGGAGATGATCAGACTGATTGCCGAAAAGCATGCTACCCACACCCTTTCAGTACCGACCGTCTACATCATGATGATGAATCACCCGGATGCCAGGAAATACGACCTGAGCCATTTCCGGATTGCTGCCATGGGCGGGGCTGCTATTTCAGCTGAGTCAATCCGCCAGATTATTGAATGGATACCAGGGGTAAAAGTGCATAACACCTATGGTCTTACTGAAGTGTCCTCGCCCGGTACCTTGACTCCAGATTCGGCGGTTAATGCTGCCACCATCGGGTTCCCCTCGGTGGTATCGGAAGTCAGGTCGGTAAATCCGGACACCGGCGAGGAAATGCCGCCCAATGTGGAAGGCGAACTCTGGATCAAATCAGCAAATGTGACCAAGGGCTATTGGGAGATGCCTGAAGCTACCGCCAAGGCAATTACCGACGGTTGGCTGCATACCGGAGACCTGGTTACCATCGATGAAAAAGGTTATGTCTATATCAAGGACCGATTAAAAGATATGATCAACCGGGGCGGGGAGAAAATCTTCAGCGTTGAGGTCGAGGATGTATTGTATACCAACCCCAAGATACTGGAAGTCGCCATTGTCGGCGTACCCGACGAAAAGTTCGGCGAACTCACCAAAGCCGTGGTCGTTCCCAAAGAAGGGGTGACGCTTACCGAACAGGAGGTCAAAGATTGGGTTATGGATCGGATGGCGAAATTCAAAACTCCGACTTACGTTGAGTTTATGAAAGAACTTCCCCGAAATGCCAATGGCAAGGTCATGAAGAGGGAACTCCGCTATATCCCGAAATAAATTGGACTTGCTGGCTCCGATGTTAGGATGGAGTAAATAAATATCAATCCTAAGGGATGGGTTCTCAATCAATAACACCCTCCGGCCGATGGCTGTGAGGGTGTTATTTTTACTTCTGCTGAGTTAATCGAATGCCAAGCCCAGGTATCCGAGATCGTCAGGGGTCACCTCGACCCCGGTGGCTCGGATAAGCCGGATCATCCCGAAAGACCGCATGCTTGGATCACTTGCTTTTTCCAGTAGCCCTGGATGGCGCACAATATATTCTCTGGCCGGCCATGATTGGACCAGTAGTTGGACGGCTGCCGGAATCAGAGGTTCGGGAATAAGCAGTTCCCGAACAAAAACCTGGTCGGCATTCAGCTTCTCTATTGCGGCACACCCCTGAATTTCGTCAACGGTAAGGCCCAGCAGGTCTCCCCCGAAATGCTGGGAAAGCTGTTTCTGGTATAAGACATCTTCGTCCGAATAGGCCACATGGAGCCTGCCCCTGAGCTGATTATTTCGCCTTTGATTGTAGTCCAGGTGACTGATCCGGGTGACATTGCCGGCACGCATCGCACCGCCGTCCATACTTTCGACGTTCTCCCTGAAGAAAGATCTTTGGACAAGATAGAAATTTTCCCGATATCCCTGCTGGCGATAAAAATCGAAGAGCTGTTTATTGGAGGGAACCAGTACTGAAAAATACCCTCCACTTCCATGCACAAATTGGTGGGTATGGTCCATCAATCGATTAGCTAATCCCCGGTGCTGGAAATCTGGATGGGTGGCGATGGCATAGAGCATGGTGGATTGGAAAAAACGTCCTTCGGCAGTTCGGATTTGGATTGGCAGCATGGTCAACATGGAGACGATCTCTCCTTCGACCAGCAAAACCATAGTGTCCTTTGCCTTGTACCGATGGGTGTAGAAAAAATCGATATAATCATCGCTGTCACCAAAGCAAAGCTTCCAGATTGCCTTCTGCCTGGGGATATCTTCATTCTGGGCAAGCCGAATATCATTCATCTTTAAAGGTTTGATCCTCCTGCCAAGGCTTCAGTAATAACCTTATAATACTGTCGTCCCCACCAGCCTGGCCCAAGATTTTTCTACCATAAGATCCGGGCGATAAGATAATTTTGACTTTCTTAACCCCTCCTGACCCATGTCCTCTTCACGATTGACATAGATTATGTTGGGGTGTTTTTGCTGGATATAAGCCGCAAATTGGCGGTTGATCATCTGATAGGCACCGGATATGGTCTCAAAAGCTTTTTCGAAATGAATGTCATAAGTGTCTGCATTGAGCTGACTCCCAATCGTATAGGCAATAACTTTACCATCCGCACGAAGCAGTCCACCTTCCAGACCGAGCTCGGCAAAATACTTGAAACACCTGCGTATTGCGCAACTTTCGCTGTCCAGCCCGCTATCATGATCACAGCCGTGTATCTCGCACCACTCTACATTCATTTCCCAACATTCGTCGATGTTGGCTGGGGAGATGGTTTCAAAGCTCCATTCGTTATTTTTCTGGAAGTGGTTGACATGGTTGCGTTTGGACCTTAATTTGCTTCCGGACAGGTTAACCAGTTTGCTTAGAAGGTAGACATAATCGAACATATCTCGTACGACATCATATTCGAAATCACCCGGGAAAAGATTCTCAAGTTCGGACAGGTTTTCCGGGCTTAGTCCGCCTAATTTAAGCTGATGACCACTTTCAGAGGATTCTTGGGCCAAAGCCTTAATAACTGCTTTGGCATCGCCGCTGCCTGCGGGATAGAAATAATACGGGGCTCCATCGGGGTATTCTCCCTTTACCAGCAAGTATCCATCAACACGGGCTATACGATATTTGAAAATTTCTGACCACGCAAATATATTAGTAAAATTGTACTGGCAACCCCGTGTCCCGGATGCCATGACAATGGCATCTATCCATTTCTTATCATCTATGGTCACTGGTTTAAATTGGACCATTATCCTTATCACCTTTCTTCTTTTTAATTCGACAATCCGGGTAGGTGAGATCCCGATTCTATCTTTAAGTTCAGCAATCATCCGGTAATCCTCCCAAAAGTGGATTGGAACCAGAAACTTGGGCTTGATGATCTTAATGAACCATTCGGCTCCCATACAGTGATTGGGACGTAACCTGGGGTCAACGGGGAAAAAGGCCAGGTCTATGCTCTTCCCTGCAATTTTTCCCACTTCTCTTTTGAATTCCTGCTCAGCCAGGTTGCGGTTCTCAGGTGTGT
>CAZDND010000007.1:9528-24612 GCA_964506825.1 uncultured Syntrophothermus sp. | reverse complement strand
GCTATCTCCGAGACCTGCCAGTGGTCAGGCATCTTTTGGACAGGGGCGAATTGCCCATTAGCCGGCGCGTGACTTTTTTTGTTGGGGAAAATGGTGTGGGCAAATCCACTCTCATTGAGGCCATAGCCGTGTCGATGGGCTTTAATCCCGAGGGCGGCACGATTAACTTCAATTTTGCCACGGAGAATTCCCATTCGGAACTATATCGCAGCCTGACGGTCTGTAAAGGGTTCAAGCGCCACAAGGATGGTTTTTTTCTCCGGGCGGAAAGCTTCTATAATGTAGCCACCAACATCGACGAGATGGATTCAGGGTCTTCGGGTGGTGCCCCGGTCATTGGCAGCTATGGTGGTGTTTCGTTGCACAGGCAGTCTCACGGGGAGAGCTTTATGGCCCTGGTGGAGAATAGATTCGGCGGCAAAGGCCTTTATATTCTCGACGAACCGGAGGCAGCCCTCTCGCCCGCCAGCCAGATGCGACTGCTGTGCTGTATGGATGAGCTGGTAAAAGATGACTCTCAGTTCATCATATCCACCCATTCACCTATCCTAATGGCTTATCCCGGTGCGGAAGTGTACTTGCTTTCAGAAACCGGAATCGACAGCGTACCCTATCAGGAAACCGAGCATTTCAGCATCACCAGACAGTTTTTAAATGCACCGGATAAGATGTTCAGATATCTGTTCGAATAGGCATGATCATCTGGTCAGGGATTAGCGGGCCTTTCGGCACATCCAGGCACGTTGCTTAGTTAATGTTTCTTGCCTCCGATTTACAGGCCCGGCATGCTGAGCCGCATCCTCGCCGTTTCGTATGCTTTACCGGAACTTTTGCCGGACAGAAATACAGCCGGTAATTTAAATAAAACGGGCTGCCTCTCAAGAACCAGCCCGGTCTAGTTGTGATATTCGGCTATCCGCGGGTCAAAATCCGTAAAGCCCTCCGACGTCGGTTGGGCAAAATCAAATTCCAATGAACGCCGGTGTCAATTGATGCCGGGCTTTCCGGATTTTCCTGTAAGGCGGAATTAGTTGACGATTCGATTCGTTTAGGCCAATAAATATTCCATCTGTTCAGCAGATGGTTTATTGGGGATAGTCGCGACGATCTGGCCTTTATACTCAAAAGTACTATGATCCTGATCGGTAATCTCCCCAATGACTGCGGCAATACCGTTATGGGCCTTGATAGCTGCCATTACTTCCTCAACATGCTGCGGTTCCACCTGCAGAAGCATGCGCGCCTGGGTCTCGCAGATCAGGATTTCCTCCGGAGTAATGCGGGTAGCTCTCAATGGTACCTGGTCCAGATCGATTTTTGCTCCGAGTCCTCCATAGCGGGCGGACTCGCATACTGCGGCCCCAATACCGGCGGCCCCCATGTCTGAACAGGCTTTGATTTTGCCGGTGGTGAAAGCGGATAAAGTCGCTTCCATCGTAGTCCGTTCTTCAGCAAATAGGGCCACAGCCGGATGCATCACATCTACCAGGCCGGCTCTGTACAGGGTATCATTACCGTCGGTATCTGTCTCTCCGATGATGATTATCTTGTCACCGGGTGACTTGGCCGGTTTGGTCAGGGGCTGGTCTGCTACCTGCTTGCCAATTACTGCTACCACCACTGCGGGAACAATGTCACTGAAGGAAGTCGAAAAGCCTCCTCCTACGACAAAAACCCCCATGGTTTCGCACATTTCTGCCATTCCTTTGAGCATCAGATTGACTCTATCCTGGCTGGTCATAATTTGGCATTTCCCACAGGTGCATTTTCCATCAAAGCCGCAGGGACCGACAATCACTTCCTGATCCAACGGACGGGTGCCAATAAAATCCAGGAGGAACATTGGTCTGGCACCCATGGCGACCACATCGCGCATTGCTCCTCCAGCACCAGTGGCTGCCGCGTCATAAGGTCGGGGAACACTTGGCGAGCAGTGGCTCTCCAGCTTGGCGGTAATGAAGCAGTCTGTTCCCGGAATTCTAACCACCGCGGCATCGTCATTGGCATCGGGACCGACCAAGAGGGCTCCAGGCCATGTCTGGCTAATTTTCTGGTTGAGCTGTTTAAATAGATTGAAGTCAATAGCCTTGTCGATATTGTGATGCAGGTGTACAAACAATGCATGCATCAGGGCTTTTTCAACGGTATTCATCTAATACGGCCTCCATTCAAAATTTGACTCACTGTTGGTATCCTGATCGTGCCGATCAGCGGCTGGAACCAACATTACCAACATAAAGATATTCTATCTTCATCCAGGTCAAATATCCAGTCCAGTGGCTATGAATATGCAGTCTATGGGAATTTTTGTTCCATAGACCAAAATGGTCATGATACCTTGATCTATGTTCCAAAACATGCTGTCTCGAGGGCAGTAGAGATAAAGGGAATGGCGAATTCGAAGAATAAACACGCGTGGCTTACGATCTGTATATGTTACAATAAACATAGCCAATATTCTGATAATTACTTCAAGATCTTGGCGATTGCATTGTTGACGGTCAAGGATGACAGTGGGCGGGATAAATATACGGCCCAGGGATTTTCGCTGAAGTAAGTTTAGTGTCGAACAGAGAGGAGGGGCGATATGAAAAGGCTATGGATATTCTTATTGGTGATGGGACTTATGCTGTCAGGAGGTGCAGCTCTGGCGGTAAATGGTCCGGGACCAGGCCAGGGGGACATGGATCAGACCAGGCTCAGGACTATGGTTCAGGACCAGGTGTATCTGGATGAAGCTGCTAAAATAAGGCAGCAGGATCGCGACCGGATTTCTTTTCCGGACACCGTAAACCATTGGGCTCAGTCCCGGATCGCCAACGCCTACGGCTGGGGTCTTATCAGTGGTTACCCCGACGGCAGTTTTGGTCCGGAACGTAATGTGCGGGGCATCGAAGCAGTCATCATCCTGGATAATTTTGCCCGCTGTGTAAACGGCCTTAATCTGGGACCGGCTCCGGATACTACTATCGATTGGGAACAGGTTCCGATATGGGCACGGATCCGGTTACAGGAACCCACCGCGCTGCAGATAGCCTTGCATAGCCAGTTCTATGGCGAAGCTCAGGTTAATCGTCTGCAGGTAGCCACCATGTTGGCCAAAATGCTGGGACTGGAACCAATTGCACCAGCGGCCGGGGAGACCTTATTCCTGGATCAGGACCAGATTGCTGCCGAAAACTTGGGATACATTCTGGCTCTAAGAAATGCTGGCGTCATTTCCGGTTATGGGAACAAATTTGAACCCCAGCGGCTGGTAACCCGAGCGGAAATAGCGACCATGCTTATGCAGGCGATTGATAACCTGGACTAAAAACAGAATTTTTAGCGTCCTTGCGAAGGGGAGCTTATACCGGATTTGAGCGCCATGTGCTGTCCGGGGAGCTGCCCCTTTTTTTTGCCTGCGGGTTCATAGGTATACCCTATCCATTTACATACCCACCTGGCCTTCAAACGGGGCAAGTCAGCAAATTCCATCAATATTTGAGTTAATAGGCATCAAAACTGGTAATAGAACAGACAACCGTCCGAAAGGATTGGGTTAGCCTCGGCACCAGAAAGATATTCTTATAGATAAGGTTAGGAAAATTAAGTTAAACAGTTGCCAAAACTTTGGTCAAACGATAGAATATAAGACGCAGACAAAATACCCGGTGGGGTATATGGAGGGCTAAGGAATGGGGATTACCAGAAGGGACTTTATGAAAAGAGCTGCGATATCAGGAATCGCGGCGGCAAGTATTGTTAGTGGAACCGGCAAGGCTATGGCCAATGTTTCTTCAAGTGGGAGATTTGCTTTATTACATGATATCGATAAATGTGATGGATGCCCCCACCTGGATACACCTGCCTGTGTTGCTGCATGCCGGGTTAAAAATCAGCCCAACTTTCCAGAGCCGCAGCAACCAATCAAGGATTATTGGCCTCAGAAAAAATTCGAAGATTGGTCAGACAAAAGGGACGTGACTAATAGATTGACACCCTATAACTGGACCTACGTACAGCAGTTGGAGGTTGAACATCAAGGGGAAAAGGTAAAGGTTCATATTCCACGCAAGTGTATGCACTGTGACAATCCACCCTGTTCAACGCTATGTCCTTTTGGTGTTAACGATAAGACCCCGGAAGGGGCAGTAGTTATCAACCCTAATGGTTGTTTTGGCGGAGCAAAATGCCGTGATGTGTGCCCCTGGCACATTCCCCAGCGTCAAGCCGGGGTAGGGATATATTTAAAGGTAGCACCCGACTATGCCGGTGGAGGGGTAATGTACAAGTGTGATATGTGCCACGACCTGATCACTCAAGGAGGGCAGCCAGCCTGTGTGTCGGCCTGTCCCCGCGGAGCAATCCGGTTTGGAAAACATGAAGTGCTGCGCCAGTATGCTATCAAGTGGGCGGAAGATAATAATGGTTTTATTTATGGAGATGTTGAAAACGGTGGAACCTCAAATTACTACATATCCAAAGTGCCATTTGACGCCATCAATGATGCCATCATGGCCCAGGACTATGACGGAAATTCGGGAAAAATAGACATGGCTGTAAATATCGAAAATCCCTTAAATGAACCGGGTAATATGATGAGCGGTTTTCTGATGGCGCCGGTTGCTGGGGTAATGGCTGCTGCTGTCAGTACCTATCTGATAATGAAAGGGGGCAGCGATGGTGAAGATTAAACGGCACAATTTGGGAGTTCGTTTGACCCATTGGGTTACTGCTCTTTCGATTTTTATACTGATGTTTTCAGGTTTTGGCCAAATGCCGATTTATAAAAGATACTACGTAGACCAACTGCCTGGTTTGGGATGGTCAAGCAATTTCCTGATCACTTTGAATCTTCATTATGCTGCGGCAGTGGTGCTGATTTTTATTAGTGTCTTTTATGCGACCTATCTGCTGCGCAGCAAGAGGATCGAGATCATGCCCCGCAGAGGAGATCTGAAGGAATCAGTCCAGATATTTGCATCCATGCTGGGTCTGGGTCCGGAGCCCGAAAACCATAAATACCTGGCAGAACAGCGATTGGCGTTTGCCGTGACTGCCTCATCAATATTGGTATTAATAGTCACCGGCATGTTTAAGGTGTATAAAAATTTACCAGGAGTGACTTTCAGCCCCGAGGCTGTTTTTTGGTTGGCGCAGATTCATAATTTGTTTACGGTTATTCTGCTGCTATCGGTAATATTCCATCTATTGGCCTTTTTAATCAAGGACAACCGTCCCTTAGTGCCAAGTATGTTTACAGGTAAAATAGACAGTGATTATGTGAAGCATCGACATAGCAAATGGTGGGAAAAGATAGGTACGGAGTCCGAGGTGGATTTGCAAACCGTGGATGCCCTAAATGAGGAAGAGTGAATTGCATTTCTGGCGCTGAAGAGAATCACGGCAGAACCAGAAAAGGTTTTTAGAATGGTCGCAGCAGGCCCTTTCCAATCCATGACCGCAGCTGGTCAAATCGGCTGCGGTCATGGATTGTCGGGCGCTGTGAATAAAGGCCGCGATGGCCCATATTTAGAAGAAACACGACTTATTGGGTTCGCCTGATCTACCTGCAACAGAGTTGATTCCCCAAATGATGACACCATTCTCTGGGTAAAACCGTATTGCTTATCAAGCTGGGTAATTTGCGATCAATAAGCAATGATTGTAGGCCAGTGGTGGGTGTATTAGAATGTAAAAGGGGGGAGATCAATGATGTGGTTGGCGAGAATCGCGGGTTTCCTGGTGATTGGGCTGCTGATATGGGTTGCGATTCCATATTCACCTGTGAGATCGGAATTTGAACAGCTAAAAAGTAAGCAAAACGCAGGTTTGCGTACTTCCAAGCAGGTTTTTACCATTGAAGAAATTGCCGGCCTTCCAGTGCCCCTCCAAAGGTATTTTGAGACTTGCGGATATATTGGCAAGCCCAAGATGTCAAACATGAAAATCCTTCACAATGATGTTGACTTTGTTCTGTCGTCGAGAAAGCTTAAGATACAGTGTCTTCAGTACAACTCTGCTCAAAAGCCTGAGAGGCTGGCACTGATAGTTTCGCATTTATACGGCATACCCTTTGACGGGATTGATGCCTATCAAGGTGGGATCGGTTCCATGAAAGGTGTTATTGCCAAGGGCGTGACCCTGTTCAATCAGAAGGGTGAAGCGATGAACAAGTCCAGTCTGGTTAATTGCCTGGCAGAAAGCCTGTTTATGCCCAATATGGCACTGCAGGAATTCATGAATTGGGAAGTTGTTGATGCAAATCATGTTAAAGGTACAATCTCATATTATGGGATTTCGGCAAGTGGAATATTTTCCTTTGATGATCATGGTTTGTTGACCTGCTTTACCACCGAAGACAGATTGTATGTTGACCCAGATGGTAATGTCAAACAGGTTAAGTGGTCAGCCATCTGCGGGGATTACCGGGAAGTAAATGAAATAAAACAGCCCAAGTCATTGCAAGCAGTTTGGCATTTTCCCGAGGGAGACCTGATTTATTTTGACGGGCATGACACCAATATTGAATATGATGCAGCAGACTGAGCTTTTCTTTGATTTGCTTTGATTTGGGGGAGGCGAAGCGGCTGAAAAGGCTGCAGGAGTATGGTGAACCCCCATACTCGGGGAAAGGGATGGCTCTTAAGTATGCAGGTTACAATAACGTACTATTCGAATATATGGGGTCCGCCACCTTAAAAACAGTACAGCCTGAAGAACAGAGCGCTTGTCGTTCCCCGTTTTATGCATAGCTGTGCAGCCCGGGCAAGAGGATGCTTACGCCGAACAGAGTGAACAACACTACCAAAAAGCCGATAACTGCCAGCCAGGCACTTTTGCGTCCTCTCCATTCTTTGGTTCTGCGAGCATGCAGATAGGAGGCATAGACTACCCAGGTGACCAGGGACCAGGTCTCCTTGGGATCCCAACTCCACCAATTTCCCCATACTTCTTCGGCCCACACCGCCCCGGTGATAATGACGATGGTCAGCAGGCTGAAGCCCAAAACCACTAGTTTGTAAATCATCCGGTCGATTTTTTTCAGGTCGGTTGACAGCTGCCGGATTTGCCTCGTCTTCGCGAAGTGGGCTTTCATCAAGTACATAATACCCAGACAGAAGGCCATGGCAAATGCGGCGTAGGCAATGATGGCCGTAGCCACGTGAGCATGGAGCCAGCGGCTTTGCAAGGCTGGCATCAGCGGTTTAAGTTCGGCAGGCAGAGTGCTGGCTATGGCCAGTAAAATCGTCAACAGCACGGCCACGGAAAGATCGAACAGGGGTGATTTCAATGAATAGCGTAAGAACAAAAAGACTAGTAAAATCGCCAAAGCAAACAGAATCGAAAATTCGTACATATTGGCAAAAGGCATACGATTGGATTCAATGATTCTTATGACCAGAATTCCCAACATAGATGCCGCGGACAAAACCAACCAACCCTGGCTTGCAAGGTCCCCCCAGGCATGGGGACGCCACAAACGGACTAAATTGGTCACGACTGTAAAAAGCAGCAAGACAAAAGTTAGGGTCAATAATTGCTCAGCCATGCGTCATTCCCCTTCTGCCTCAAAAAATAGTCTTCCGTAGCGGGCCATCAGGCCCAGCATCAACAGCCCAAACCCCAGAAAGACCAGGTTGACCCCGGCATCCTCCTTCAAAAGCAACCCGGAATATTGAGTGAAATCTTTAAACCGCAATTTATGCTGCCCCAGTTCCGTTGCCTCACCGACCGCCAGGATTCTGGCATCGATCATTTTTCCGTTTTCCACCAGGGTTAACATCAAACGGGGATTATTGGGCAATGGGCTTTGGGAGTATATACCCTGCTCATCTTCCGCGAAATCTGGAATGAATACGGCTTTCAAAGCCAGGTTTTGATCCAAGTTATAAAGGTCATGGTTTTTTAGCATCACTGCTGTTGAGCCGGCGGGGCTGGAATCATCAATTTGCAGCATCCACCCCCAGTTACTCTGATAGATTTTGAGGGTGCCGGCCCGCAAGGGACGGTTTACGTAAGTCTGCTGGCGGTAGTCCCTTCCCTCATATTCCGCCAGGCTTAGATCACTTGTATATTGCCGAGGTTGAAAGTCTTGATAATAGTCGATGTTAAAAGAATGGAGAGTCAGTTCTCCCTCGTCAAAACCATGTTGAGACAAAGCCACAGTCTCACCCTCGACTATTTCCAGGGCTGCACTGCGGGCATAACCCAGTGACCAGGCTGCGCCGATCAAGGTTACTACTATCGCCAGATGAAAAAGCAGCGAGCCTGCACCTTGCAACGACTTAGCCTTGCTCAATTTCTGGCCGGCGCAGATAATAATCGTGCTGCTCAGAAGGGCTATCAGGAGGTAGAACCACCAAGCTTGGTAAATGGTGTCCATAGAACAAGTGATGATTAACTGCCCCACCATGCCGCCATATAGTTGGCGATAAAAAGCCGGTGTCTGCCCCTGGGGGATAAAAGTCCCCAGGGCCATTACCACACCGACAGCAATAAGTAAATTAATGGAGAATTTCATCGAGGTCAGCCAGGCAAGCTTACCCCGCCAGCCGGATTGCCGGATTAACTTAACCACAGCGCCACCTCAGCCTTATGGATTTATGATGGTCAATCAATAGCCCGGGCCGCTTTGGCCATAAACACCGATTTATGGGCTGTATCTATAGCCTTGTTAAGGTCGGTCAGGGTACCCATGGGATTATGGAACCCGTAACCGTTGGTAACCATCACGTAATCCAGATACCACTGGGCCTGGCGATGCAGCGCCTGCGCCTGCTGCAGCTTGGTTTGGTCCACATTAGCTGTTTCACGGCTTATCTTCAGCTCGTTGATGGCTTCCACTACCGCATTGCCTGCCAAGTCCTGACTCTGTTTGACCTGGGACTGGATGGTCTCCACCCTCTCATTAAGCCATTGGGTGCCGTTCCGGTGGCAGGCAGTACAGCTCTGCTCCATATTGTTAAGGGGACTCTGCCAGACATGGGAACTTATCTTTTTGCTGCCCACAATAGTGTAGGGCATATGGCAATCAGCACAGGCTACCCCCGCCGATTCATGGGTGCTGCCCGCGAAGGTCTCATATTCTGCATGGCGGGCTTTTACCAAAGGGCTGCCGGCTACCGGGTGAGTCCATTCTGTAAAGTTTTCTTCGTCGAAATAGGCCAGTATATCCTGGGCTTTTAAGCCTTTATCCCAGGGAAAGGTTACTTCTTTGCTGCCCGGTTCGAAATAATAGGTCACATGGCATTGAGCACAGACCAGACTGCGCATTTCCTGGTTGGTAAGCTGGTCTATATCCTTGCCCTGACGCTGCAAAGCTTCAATCAACGCCGGTCTGGTCAGCCGCAAATCCATGGTCTTGGGATCATGGCAGTCTGCGCAGCCAATCGGTTCAGTAAACTCCGCTTTGATCTCATCAAAGGACATAAGGTAATATTGGGCGCCATATTTCTCCATCATTTCAGGGACCTGGGTAGATTTGCAGGTAAAACATGAAGCCCCGGCTTTTTTGCGCGCCGGGTCAATGGCGTTTACATCATCAATGGTATACAGATGCCCGCGGGGTTCGTTAAATTCCGCAGCAAATCCAGTCCCGGCATATATGGTCTCCATGTAAGGCTTGGTCTCAAAATGAGAGGGATTCTCGATGTTTTTGATATTGGCTTGATAACTGGTCCAATGGGAAGGATAAAATGGAGCCCAGGCGACAGAACTGGTCTCATTGCCAGCGATTGCAGCCCCAGGGCCTTCCATCTCGATATTATTGTGACGATTAAAAAACCACAAGGCAGCGACCGCCACCAGGATTATAACGGGCACCGTGATCATCACCAATTGCTTTACTCTTGCCGGTTGCACATTATTCCCCCCCAACTCTATTTGATATGAACGATGGTTCGATGACAGTCGAAGCAGTACCTGCCTCCATCTTCACTGGTGTCACCCAAGTAACTGACTTTATCACCATGGCAGCGCAGGCAGTTTCCCTGCAGGACTTTCCTGGTCATATCGGTAGCCCGCAATTCAGCAGGGATAGTATTAGTAAGCACGCGGTAGACATCCCG
The DNA here is from genome assembly GCA_964506825.1 of uncultured Syntrophothermus sp. GTDB lineage: Bacteria > Bacillota > Syntrophomonadia > Syntrophomonadales > DTU052 > JAAYDA01. Next base: position 14,560 of record CAZDND010000007.1, on the reverse strand, counting down.
AGTACCGGTAAAAGCCGCATAGGCACTGCCAGTGACCAGACCGTGGGGATCATGACAGTCTCCGCAATCAGCGGCCTGACTGTGGGGAGAGTGTTCGTAAGTGCTTACCTGCTGGTCCATCGCATGACACCGGCCGCAAAAAGAGGCTTCAGACAGTCCAAATGCGGGAATTTTTAGCGCCAGCATCATGACAAAACCTAGAGCGGCCAGTCCTGCGATCCACTTAAACCAAATTTTCATGCTGCAAGCACCTTCTCCCTTTGGTTGCTTGAGCTGTAATAGTAAATCGGGTTCGGGGAGCCCAAGCTGATGCAATTGGGGATGCGATTGATACTACTGACTTGTGATGATGAAGTGAACACTGAGTTTGATATTTGAATCCAATAATACGACTATAATTATCCATATTTACCTTGAGTATAGCATCAATCTCATTTTTAAAGTAGTCTAATCTGCTCCAATTGAGACGCTTCCTAAGGGCAAAAAAATCCCAGCCAAAAAGAATAGCCGATGTGGGCACAGGCAGATTAAATTGTGAGCCGGGGACCTGGTGAAGGCCGGAGGGGTAACAGATCTCAGGTCATACAACGCCATCCTCATAAGGAGTACGATTTACGGCTGGTTTTCGATCGGGCTGGGAGTTAATCGCATGGCATGAAATCCATGGATTTTCGGAAGGATTTTATGAATGATACGGCAGAAACTCAGAGATTATCGCGCTGTTTCAATAGAAAAGCCGGATCAGTGATGGCCCCGATTTTTATGGCATAAGAAGATTTTTTAGCTATGTCTTCATCGGTTATTATGTGAATATCCAACAAACCTTCCGAACCGTAACCAGTCTTCAGGTAATTCATTTCCGCCAGACTCAGGCTCCAGCCCTCAAGCCATAAATTCAGTTCTTCCAGTTGCAGATCAGATCCCTGAAAATGTATTATCAGATCGATGTCGCTGCCGGGGCCTGCTTCGCCGCTGTTGGTGCTGCCAAATAGGTATACCGCGCGCACTCCGAAATATTCAAGATCCATTCTATCCGCAATGCGCTCCGCCATGTAATGCCGCCAGCGCCAGAACTTGTCTTCGGGAGATTTATCCCGGGTCGGAGCCTTGAGAACTGTCTTTTCGGCCCCCAGGGTGTCGACGGTCCTGGCAAATGCCGGGGCAAGATATCCCACGGCTTCATCCAGGTCGGCGTTCATGGAGATATTCAGAACCATTCCAACATTTTCGGATGGTATATCGATAACATGAACTACGTTTGCAAGATACGCGAACTCGGGCAGAATTTTGCCCAGCAGATTAGCTGATCTTAAGAAAAACGATTCTTTGAATATTATATCCTCGTCATCCGGATAGAGAGGCAGGTAGCGTATGTTGCTCTCCACCAGATCCTGGAAAAAATGAGTGCCGAAGGATAGTTCCGGCACATATTTTAACTTAATGCGGGCGATTTCGATTAAAGCTGCGGTGTTATTGATGTCAGCGTAATTAACCTGCACCCCGAGTCTGATGTCTCCACGACTGCCCCATCGTCCTGGGCCCATGAGGATGAAGTGGTGCTTGGGTAAGAGCAGATTCAGCTTGCTCACGGCTTTGCCCACGTTGACCATATCATCCAGCTTCTGCAAACGGTTATACCCGTCCGGATCGACATAGACGAGGTGGGAAATGTCCTGGATTAGACCATTGGATATATATCGATGGGCGGTGAACAGGATATCGCGGCTGGGCAAATCCTTGGGAATGGCCGCTGGCGAGGTCTCCTTGCCGAAACTTTGGGGACGGCATTGGAGAAGGTATAGGTTGCGTCCATCGGAGGCAAATTCGATATCTACCGGGCTGCCGATCTTTTCCCGCAGGATTTTTAGAATCAAATCCATTTGCTTCATGAAAGGGGTATCGTTGATCAGTCCATCGAAGGTTATCAACAATTCGTCTTTTGGAAAATTGATGCTGAAAGCATTGGCTTTCCGGACATAATCCTGCTCATAAACCGAGATTATCTGATGGGCGTTGGGAATCAAATGGCCATGTTCCTGCAAAAATGCGGCAATTTCTATGGTCTCCACAATGTTCATTTCCAGGTTTATTACATCGGCCTTTTTGGGAGAATATCTTCTTATCTCTTCGGGAACGGTGTTAACCCTGAGTTTGGGCTGTCCTGGAGACACCAGCACCGGAAAATCATCGGTGAGGCGGTCCACTGCGCGGGTGCCCAGTCCCATTACCATACGGATAAGCCCATCTTCGCGCTGGATCCGGGATGACCAGCGAAATTCATTGTTGCTGAAGGCTACCCCTGAATACAAGGGAAAGAAATATTTGCCGACCTTGGTGCCCACAACCTCCTGGATCAGAATTCCCATTTCCTCAGGGAAGTCCAATAGGCCCCGTTCAGCCCGGTACTGAATGGAATTGGAGCTGTACACGGAAGCATATACTTCGATAATGGCATCGATGAGGCATTCCAGGCGATGCTGTTTACTGCCCTGATTGGAGAGAAAGAGACTCTTATATTTGCCGGAGAATGCTGATCCCAGCTGATCCTCCAGCAAGCTGGAACTCCGTACAATCAACGGAATTTCGCCCATATCATCCAGGACCATGGCCAGACTTCTGACGATGGCCACCGGGAACTCTCCATTTTTCATGATTTGGATTATATTGGGATAGTCCAGCCGGACCTCATAGAGATCTTTATATTTTTGGACCCGCAGTTCTTCCAGGCGATTGTGATGGAGGAATTCCTTTAGTGCGTCTGTAGAAATGTACCAGGTCTTTGGCACTTTGACCGATTCCAAGGCGGGGATCTCTTCAACGGCCTTTTCGATAATCTTCTGGGCCAGGAACAGCCCGGTTCCTTTGCCGCCGATTTTGCCGTGACTTCCCTCCGGAAAAATCAGATGGCTCACGATATCGTGAAAATCATCTATTCCGAAAAATGGACGGGCGACATTGATGAACTCCAATTTATCAGAAAGAAAACGATTAATCAGTGCCACAATCAACCATTGCTCGGTGGGCGAATAGCGCAGGGCATCGTCAGCACCCGAGTCTTTATAGCGCGTAATCAGTTGTACAATCTCGGCTACCGAGGCATTGATCCGGTCGACGGCCTTGATGAGCGGATAGGCTTTCTCTTCCTGTACCCATTTTTTGACCCAGGAAGAGATTTCATCATCACTCAGGTGTCGAGCCGCGATTTTGAAGGTTTGATTGCAGATATCAGACAAATTACCCAGAGGCAATTTAACGCTGGGGTAGTTTTGTTCCAAGGCATCCAGATTTAAGGATCCGGAGCCGAAATCTCCCAGAACCTCTTCCGCCTCCCTTGCCCCGCTCAGGTAAAGGTAATTGATCATTTTCCGGCAGATGTGCAGCATCATGCCGTGATCCGTACGTTTGATCAGGTCCAGGATAATCATCCACTCTTTGATCGGCTCACCCTTAACGGTGAGACCATTTTTGGAAGCATTCCATTCCTGTATGACCTGTTCCATAAAGCGGTGCTGAACCGTCTGGCCGATTCGGTCGCTGATGGTCCGGACCAGCTTGCGTTCTTTTTCCAAAAAATAGCCTTCATCGCTGCGGGGCACTTTGGCCGTATATACTACCTGTATTTGGCCGACTATTTTGCCGCCCACCTTGATGGGAGCTGAATCGGTCCATTGCGAACTGACAAACCCAGGGGTGTTGTAACTACGGTTTTCATAGGTGATCATGACCTTGCACCATTCAGGAAACTGCCAACCTGAGGGCATAACCAGCGCAATCTGCTGAAATATTTCCGGCAGGGACAGGCGCTGGTTATTAAGAATCTCGTCTACCTTATATAGACAGTCGAGTTCCTTGGCCCTCTCTTTGAGGTTGTCCAGGATATATTCCGAGGTTAAGTTCCAATCATTCATATATCTTCACCTGTGTTTTCACCTGGATGGTCAGCAGCACTGATGATGGATTGTTTTATACCCAACCGCGCATTTTGACGGCGTTAGCCACCCGGTTAATCGAGATGACATAGGCGGCATCACGGGTATACATATTGTGCCGGTCGGAAAGGTCCTTAACCGCTCTAAAAGCGGAGGTCATTTTATTGTCGAGTTTTTGCAGAACTTCATCCTTTTCCCAATAGAAGTTGGCATTGGATTGTACTTGTTCGAAATAACTGCAGGTTACGCCGCCGGCATTGCAGAGGAAATCTGGGATGACGAATGTGCCGCTGTTACGGATGATCTCATCTGCTACGGTATTGATAGGCCCGTTGGCGCCTTCGGCAATTATCTTGACCTGTTTGCTTAGCTTGCCCACATTTCCGGAATGAATCTGATTTTCCATGGCGGCGGGAATTAATATGTCAACATCCTGCTCCATCCATGAGTCCTGGGGGGTAACCTTGTAGCCCAGGTCTTTGGCCTTGGATTGATCGATGGTGCCGTAGGGGTCAGTTATCTGGGGCAGCATGCCAGCATCCAAACCATCATCATTGGTGTATGAGTATGACATCTGATCACCGTGATCCCAGCAGGAAATAGCCATCAGATTACCACCTAGTTCCTGGTACAGTTGAGCGGCATACATGGCCACGTTGCCGCATCCCTGGATGGAGGCTGAGGTGTTTTTTATGTCTTTGCCCATGCATGCTAAGGCTTCGCGGATTGCATAAACAACACCATAGCCGGTAGCCTCGGTTCTTCCCAAAGAGCCGCCCATTTCCACCGGTTTGCCGGTAATAAAGCCGGGGTAGCGGCCGCCATGAATCAATTCGAATTCGTCCAGCATCCACATCATGTGTTTGGCGTTGGTCATAACATCAGGTGCCGGTACATCGATAAAAGGCCCTACGTCTTTTGCCAGTGCTCTAATCCAACCCCGGCAAAGCCTCTCCTGCTCGCCCTCGGACAGATCCCGGGGATTGCAGATGATGCCGCCTTTGCCGCCTCCCAGTGGTATGTCAACTACAGCGCATTTCCAGGTCATCCACATGGACAGAGCTCTTACCGTGTCAACAGTCTCCTCAGGGTGGAAACGGATG
>CAZDND010000007.1:0-9518 GCA_964506825.1 uncultured Syntrophothermus sp. | reverse complement strand
TGGCAGGTCCTCTGGCGTCATTGTGCTGAATGCGGTAACCATTGAAAATTCGAGTGCTGCCGTCATCCATGCGTACGGGAATGGTGAAATGGTACTCTTTCATGGGCTGGCGCAGCAACTGACGAGTGGCGCCATCTAAGCCGATGATTTCAGCCACCCGGTCAAATTGGGCCTGAGCGGTCTCATAGGGATTGTACGTACCGACAGTCATCTGAATGCCTCCTTAATTTTTATACGCTATAAAGTATACTATATACTCTTTGCAGATGGACACAGCATAAAAAAAGATCATCGGGTGGATTGCGCCGGTTCGTGGTCCATCTTTGCGTCTGGGCAAATACTATTCGCTCAGGATCGGTTCTGGGCTTGAGCAGCAACTGATCTGAATCTATTTCGATTATCCGCGAAATTTATGGGCAATACCTTACGCCAGGTGCTGCCGATTTGGGGTGGGCAAGAGATTTGGCCAGAAAACCTGGTGCTAAATTATGACAGTTCATATTTTGCATAGAGCGGGTTATCGACTTATTAGCAATTATTACAAATAAAGGCGGTTTGCGGCAGCCAGCCAGATATTCATTGGGTGATTTTATAATCCGGTGAGGGAGAGTTGAGAAGGAAACAGAGTATAATTGAGGATGAAACCTTCAGACAGGCTGGAGCTGCATTTTTACCCGGAGTAACCCTACAGCCTCTATCCGCCTCGTCGGTACGGCATGATGTAATTTCAGTCCATTAGGTTATGGGTGCAGGCAGGGGGCAATATCGTAGTGAGTCCAGGCCGAACATACCATTCACCGGAAGCCGATCAGGGATGCTTATTTACTGTTTGTGCGGCGAATGTCCCCACAAAGGTTAAGAGGGTCATAATATAGAACAAATGAGCATCTGAGATTTGATCGCGTTGTGGTTATTAACCCTATAGCGTTGCCCAGTGAAGATAAACCATCGGGTGTAGACAATTTTGGGAGTGGAGTCTATGTATTCACGAAAAGATGCAAAGAAGAAGCCCGAATTATTTGATCGAATAGCCCCTATCTATAATTTGTTCTATGGTTATCAAAAAAGGCGTTTCAATTCAGTACTAGACATCGTTTATCAGAGATTGGATTTCAGCCCCTACAAAGATATCATAGATATCGGGTGTGGGACGGGGGCATTATGTTCCGTACTAAACCAAAAAGGGTTTAAGGTAACCGGGGTCGACCAGAGTGAGAAAATGATCAGCCGGGCCATAGCGAGACGAGAAAATGGTTCGATTGAGTTTATACGGGCCAATATCCTTGAAAGGTTACCATTCGAGGATAAGGCTTTTGATGTATCTATTGCATCCTATGTTGCCCATGGATTAACAGCAGATAAAAGAAGAATCATGTATCTTGAGATGGGCAGGATTACCAAACATCTGGTTATCATCTTCGATTACAATCAGCGAAGGGGACTCCTAACGGATATAGTGGAAGGGCTCGAAGGTGGAGATTACTTCAATTTTATAAGCAGGGCTGAGGATGAGATGAAAGAGTGCTTTTCTGAGGTTCGTTCCATAGAGGTTGGACCAGGGGCTACATGGTATGTTTGTAAGGTCAGGGAAAATTGAAAAACAAGGGGCTTGGATCATGGGATCAAAACACTTTTGGCTCATCAAAGTAAGGGGGGATTAAACCATGATTGTTGTAACCACGGAAAACCTAGTAGGTTTTACAGTCAAAGAAGTAAAAGGACAAGTATTCGGGGTTGTGGTTCGAAGCCGAGGACTGGGCGGAAACATCTTAGCCAGCCTGCGCTCACTCGTTGGGGGAGAAATTCTTGAATACACTGCATTACTAGAGGATTCTAGAAAACAGGCGTTAGACAGAATGGTTGAAAATGCAGCCAGGATGGGCGCCAATGCAGTGGTGATGATGCGTTTTGATGGCAGTGAAATTGGACAATCAATGACTGAGATAGTTGCTTACGGGACTGCTGTTGTTGTAGAAAAGGTGTAAAAAGATATGTACGGATTGATAATCTTAGGGGCACTGGCATTAGTATCCTGGTTTATTATTGACAAGAGGTTTAAGATGTCCAATAACCATGAAATCCCCACAGGATTTGAAAAAACCGAGGAAACATTTATAGATCCCATCAACAAAAAAAGATATCGCGTCTACTATAATCCTGCCGATGGATCCAGATTTTACTATGAGGAGCCGGAGTGACCAAGGGCAGCAGTTCAACCGGTAAAGACGGTGGAACGGTTGCCAGATACTCAAACAAGAGAACCGTCCCCTTGTTTGGAGTTGACTCCAGGAGATAATATCAGTATGCTGATGATAAACATGTTAGCGTGCTAATATAACACGAACGTTTAATACGCTCTAAATTAGTACGCATAATAGACAAGGGATATATTTGCCTGGTAAAAAAATGAAGAAATTCGATAATCTCGAGGGAGAAGAAAGGAGTTTATGGAAATGAAACAGTCGTTACGAGAGTTTGTTCTGAATCTAGGTATGGACGATGTTGGTTTTGCGGCAGTGTCTACCTACCATAGTCCTCGTTCCAAGCAAATCAGTGAGATTTTTCCCGAAGCCAAAACCATGATTATAATGGTCTTTCGGGAGATGTCGCATTGTGAAAGCCTGAGCCCAAATATTGCCATGAGCGGACGGCAGGACAGCATGGAATTTTGTCGGCACTGTACTTTCGAATTGTCGCGCTTTGTGGAAAAGAAGTTGAAGGGGCGGGCTATGGGTATACCGGTCTCTTATCCCATGGACATGGACCCTACGGTAAAAAATGGGCCTGTTGCCGATATCTCATTACGCCATGCCGCCGTAGCCGCGGGACTGGGCGCATTTGCCAGAAACAACCTGGTTATTCATCCCCGCTTGGGCAGTCGTATTTTATTTTGCGGGGTTTTAACCGACCTGGAAATACCGGCCGATCCCATATATACAGAATATATTTGTACGGATTGCAACATATGCGTGGATAGCTGCCCAGCCGGGGCTCTGGACCAGGAAGGATTCACGGACGTGAATAAGTGCCTGCGAGTGTCTCAGCCCTATGGTCTGGGAAGAACCATTGCATTCTGGAGAAAGTTCAGCGGCAGTCCCCCCGAAGAGCAGAGTAAGATGTTTTTTAGCCGGGATTTCTGGCAAACCTACCAAACCCAGGGTATGATCAGCCATTACTTTTGCTATAAATGTTTCAGTGTATGCCCTTTTGCCAGTGGTGAGTAACTCAGGAATCTAAAGTCTCAATTTAGACAGGGAGGTATTGCGATGGATATGAAAGATTGTGTTGATTTTGCTAACAAAAACAGTCTAGCCTGGATTGCTACCAATGAGGGTGATCAACCCCGGGTAAGGCCCTTGGGTATGTGGTTTGCCGACGAAAGCGGGTTCTATTTTCAAACCGCGGGGAACAAAGATTTTTATAAACAATTACTCAAAAACCCCAAAATAGAAGCCGCTTTTCATGCACCCGATAAGGGGCTGGGTCAAGTATTGCGTTTGAACGGCCAGGTGGAATTTTTAGATGATCCGGAATTGAAAAAGAAGGTAATGGAGGACAGAGCCTTCTTGAAACAGTCCGGTTTGAGTGCGGATCACCCGGGATTAGTCGTTTTTAGGTTGTCAAAAGGAACCGCCCACTTCTGGACCATGAAGCATGATATGGAGCCTAAAACGATCATCACCTTCTAGCGGCATCGTGCCCGATGATCGGAGCCGGAGTACTTTGGTTAACCGTTCTGAATGGAATCCACGATCGATGAGCGTTATGAACTCCAGAAAATCAAACAGGAGAACCGTCCCCTTGTTTGAAGGCAATAGTCAAACAAGGGGACGGTTCTCTTGTTTGAGCATGTCGGGAAGTTTGATGTCGGGATGGTGGTACCGTTCGGATTTGCCGCTGAGCAGTCCTCCGTATATGGCTTGTTGCGGACACCATACAAAGCAGGCCAGGCAGGATTCACAATGGTGATTCCATGTTGGTTGACTATCAATAATGTCAATATTATCTACTGGACAGACCTGGGCGCAAATCCCGCAGCCATTGCAGTCGTCACCCACATAATAGCTGTGGTCACAGGACCTGACCGCATCATCAAAAGCAAGTTTTGGATCGTGGGCCAGTTTCCTGTAGTTGTTCCGGATCAAGGAATGCATCATTAAACCCAGTGGGTAGGTAAGCGTTTTGATTACTTGGTTTATGGTTTTGATTTCGCATTTCTTTCGGGATTGAACGGTTGCATAAATGTCAGCCAGATGATAATCCCATTCCCTAAAAAGTTTTAACTTTTCATCTGATTTGGTGAAAGGTGGGCAATTGAAGGGCATTTTGACGGCAAATCCTGCCGCCAGAGTTCCACCACTGGATCGGACTGCCCTTGCAACATTGAAAAGTGCATCTCCCGATCCCGCTCCACAAGTGCAGACGGCAAAAATATAGGTTGACGGCATCACCTCAAGCCGGGAAAGAAAAGCCCTGATGATTGCCGGGACGCCCCCATTGGCAACATTATGAACCGGGAAGATGATCCCGATTAGGTCGGCACCAGTCGGTATCGACTTCTCCTGCCTCAGAGCAGCTATGGATATTAATTTTCCATCCAGCCGTCCGGCGATATCCCTGGCTACCATAAGAGAATTTCCGGTGCCTGAAAAATAGTAGATTTCCGAAGCCATAATGAACTCCCTTCACCCGCCAATTAGTTTCCTGGAGTAAATTCTATATCAATCAGGGGTGATTGCCAACGCTGGCTGGATATATCTGTTTTGAGCTCCTATCAGTGCATATGCGTTTTGCAAGCAGGCAACTCCAGGCTTAGACTTATCAGCGGAGAGGTTGGATAAATACCGGCTAAATTAATAGATCTGACCTACGGATAAGCGGTACAGGTTTTCGAACCGATCAGAATTATTCATCTGATTGGTGCTTTATGGCTCCTGGGTTCAGAGGTATAATCTTAAGGATGGTTTTCACTGCCACCTTGCTGGCCAAAAGAAAAGTTTTGGTCGGCGTTGGGATTTAAGAATTGCAGAGGTGAAGGGGATATGGCCAAAGGCATCGATAATTTTCTGGATTCAGACGGTAAGCTGAAACAAATGCCGGCGAAGGAGGCCATGAGATTATTGGCTTACGACTACCTGGCGGGCAAGTTCGAAAACGATGTTCAATATACGGAGTATGAAGTAAACGGAATTATCAGCAGCTGGCACACCTTTGCGGATTACTTTCTATTGCGTCGCGGCCTGGTCGACAGTGGTTGGCTGATTCGCCTGCCGGATGGCAGCAAATACTGGAAAAATAAAGAAAAGCTCACCAAGTAGACATACCCCATAGGACAATTACCTAAATTGCAGGCCGGAATCTAAGATCCTAGATTCCGGCCTGATTTTGTCAATCGGTATCACTGAGCATTTATTCAGTTTTACGCCCGCATACTTGGATTACCTGACCTGCTATTCGGTTTTGTCTGCCATATATTTATAGTTATCATATTTTTCTTTGGCATATAGCTCAGCTTTCTTCAGGAGCTCATCGCCAACCTCAGGGAAAGTCTTGAATAGTGAAGAGTAGCGCTCTTCTCCCATGACGAAATCCTTATATGAAGCGGAGGGCTTTTTGGAGTCCAGTACAAAAGGATTTTTGCCTTCTTTTTTCAGCTCGGGGTTGTAATGATATAGAGTCCAATACCCTGACTCGACGGCTTTTTTGGCTTCCTCTTGCGCACAGCCCATACCTGATTTTATCCCATGACTGATACAGGGAGCATAAGCAATGATCAGTGAAGGTCCCGGGTAGGCTTCTGCTTCTTTGATCACTTTGACCAGTTGATTCATATTGGCGCCTAGCGCTACCTGAGCAACATATATGTATCCATAAGTCATTGCCAACAGACCCAAGTCTTTCTTATAGGTTCGCTTGCCTCCGGCTGCGAATTGGGCTACCGCCCCAATGGGCGTGGCCTTAGAGGACTGTCCGCCGGTATTGGAGTAGACTTCGGTATCAACCACCAGAACATTTACGTCTTCGTTGAGGGATAAGATGTGGTCCAGACCACCATAACCTATGTCATAAGCCCAACCATCGCCGCCGTACATCCAGATGGTTTTTTTGGTGAGGTTTTCTTTGTTTTCCAGGATGTAATCCCGGGCTTCTTTCAGCTCATCGTCAGCCGGATTCAGATTTCTCAAAGCGTTCAGGACCGCATCAGATCGTTCCCGAGTCTGGTCACCCTTCTCCATATTATCCAGCCATTCCTTGAAAGCTTCTTTGGCCTCCGCAGGTACCTGGTCGCCGGCGATCAGCTGGTTGAGACGCATGGATATGGCTTCCCGATGCTGTTTGACCGCCAGAAACATGCCATAGGCAAATTCCGCATTGTTTTCGAAAAGCGAATTGGACCATGTGGGCCCATAACCATCGCGATTGGTTGTGTAAGGCACGGTTGGCGAGGCTGCTCCCCAGGCCTGAGTACATCCGGTACCGTTGGCCATAAAAATCCGGTCGCCAAAAAGCTGAGTCAGAAGCTTGGCATAGGGAGTCTCGCCGCATCCGGCGCAAGCTCCTGAAAACTCCAGCAAGGGTTCTTCAAATTGGCTGCCCTTGAGGCTGAATTTATCGAGGGGGTTTTTCTTGGCCGATAGGGACAGGGCGTACTCCCAATTACCCATCTCCGACAATTGGGATTCCAGCGGTTCCAAAGTCAGGGCGTTCTCTTTGGCAGGGCAGGTTATGACACACGTACTGCAGCCGGTGCAATCCAAGGGATCAATTTGAATTCTGAAATATAAGCCCTTCATGTTTTTGCCTTTGGCGGGGATGCTTTTAAAGGAATCCGGCGCGCTTTGCATTTCAGCTTCACTTAATAGAAAGGGACGAATGGATGCATGGGGGCAAACAAACGAACACTGATTGCATTGTATGCAGTTGTCGGGATTCCACACCGGCACCTCGATGGCTATGCCCCTTTTCTCGTATTTGCTGCTACCCAGCGGCACTGTCCCATTGGCATAGGGCAAAAAGGCGCTGACAGGAATCAAATCTCCCTTCTGGGCATTGGAGGGATTTTGAATGTTTTTAATGTAGGAGGGCAAATCATCTTGCTCGGGGAAGCTAACATCCGGCAAGTCGGCCCAATCCTCCGGAACATCCACTTTAATTAGTCCCTGGTAGCCCTGCTCTATGGCGGCATAATTCATCTTAATAATTCTGTTCCCCTTGGTGGCATAGGACTTGAAGGCGGCTTCCTTCATATATTTTTCTGCATCTTCAAAAGGGATTATATCGGCCAGTTTAAAAAAAGCCGACTGTAAAATGGTGTTTATCCGGTTCCCCAAACCCAGCTCAAGGGCGATTTTGATGGCGTCTACGGTATAAAAAGAAATATTGTTTTGAGCAATATACCTTTTAACTTGGTTGGGCAGACGTTCAGCAAGCTCTTCACCGGTCCAGGAACAGTTCAGAAGGAAGGTCCCGTTTGGTCTAAGCTCTTGAACTATCTCGTATTTGTCTATGTAAGTAGGGTTATGACAGGCCACAAAATCTGCATAGCCAATGCAATAGCTGCTTCTGATTTCATCGCTCCCAAAGCGGAGATTTGATTTGGTTATGCCGCCGGATTTCTTGGTATCGTATTCGAAGTAAGCCTGAACATATTGATCGGTATTGTCACCAATAATTTTGATGGAGTTTTTATTGGCGCCCACGGTTCCATCGGAGCCCAGTCCCCATAACTTACAGTTGACCGTGCGGGGATCTTTGATGTAGTACTTATAAACGGGCAGGGAATGATGGGTTACATCGTCATTGATGCCGATGGTGAAATAATTTTTTACTTCTTTATTTTCCAGATTCTTGAATACTGCATAAATCTGATCGGGAGTCGTGTTTTTCGAAGACAGACCATACCGGCCGGTGTAGATTTCGGGTGCATTTTCATGGTTTACATAGGCAGAGCACACATCCAGATAAAGGGGATCCCCGGGAGCGCCCAACTCCTTGGTTCGATCCAGAACGGCAATCCTCTTCACCGAGGCAGGCATCTCATGGAGTAAATGCTTGATAGAAAAAGGCCTATAGAGGTGAACCTGAAGGAAACCGACTTTCTCGCCTCTGGCCATTAAGTCATCAACCACTTCTTTAATGGTTCCGCTCACCGACCCCATGGCTATGAGAACATGCTCAGCCTCAGGATGCCCATAATAATTAAATAGTTTATAATCTCTCCCGGTAATCTGGTTGATCTTGTTCATGTAGTGTTCAACGATGCCGGGCAGCTTATCATAATATTGGTTGCTGGCTTCCTTGGTTTGGAAATAAATATCGAAGTTCTGGACAGTATTTCTTAGATCGGGATGTTCGGGATTCATGGACTTTTTCTTGAATTTCTTCAGGGCTTCCATATTAAGCAGGGGTTTAAGTTCTTCATATTCCATCACTTCGATTTTTTGGATTTCATGTGAGGTCCGATATCCATCAAAAAAATGCAGAAACGGTACACAGCCCTCTATAGCCGCCAAGTGGGCTATGCCAGCCAGGTCCATCACTTCCTGCACACTTCCGCTGTTCAAAAGAGCCCAGCCAGTCTGTCTGGCAGCCATAACGTCCGAATGATCGCCACAAATAGACATGGCATGGGTGCCAACGGTCCGGGAACTGACATGCAGGACACCCGGATGCAATGCCCCCGCCATGCGAAACATAGCTGGTACCATTAACAGCAGGCCCTGGGAGGCGGTATAACTGGTTGCCAAAGCCCCGCTTTCCAGAGCTCCGTGCATCGAGCCAGCTGCCCCACATTCCGATTCCAATTCCACCAACTTTACAGTTTGTCCAAAAAAATTCTTTTTACCGTTAGCTGACCACGTGTCCACCTGCTCAGCCATGGGGGATGAAGGAGTAATGGGATAAATTGTGGCTACTTCAGTAAATGCATATGAGACGTATGCGGCGGCCTCATTGCCATCCATGGTTTCTTTTCTGCGGGACATATTGAACCTCCTACTATTCGAACCTCGCTTGTGGTTCCGAAAAATAAAACTGAACATTATTTTACTCTAATGGTCTCTAATCTCAAAGTACACCAGTAAATATAATAACCCATATTGGTATTAAATCCATCCCCCCAAGGATGATGGGGGGACCCAACAACCTATAGGTCAAGCAGTGACTATCTGGCTATCAGTCTGCAGACCCAGCTTTTCCACCGCCTGCTCCCGCATCTTGAATTTTAGGATTTTTCCGGCTGCATTCATAGGAAAGTCACTGACAAAATCAACATAGCGGGGGGTCTTGTGTTTGGCCATATTAGAGCGGACATAATCCTTGATCTCATCGGCTGTCATCGTCTCGCCCTCCTTTAGTACCACGCAGGCCATGATTTCCTCACCATATTGCTTGTCAGGAACACCAATTACCTGAACATCCTTGACCTTGGGATGGGTATAGAGGAAGTCTTCGATTTCTTTGGGATAGATGTTCTCGCCGCCCCGGATGATCATATCTTTAATCCGGCCGGTGATTTT
>CAZDND010000006.1:24065-25432 GCA_964506825.1 uncultured Syntrophothermus sp. | reverse complement strand
AAATCGAAGCCGGAATTCCCGTGATGGGCGGCGACGAGAAGAAATGCATCAGAGAGATAGTGGGTCTGGGCTTAAAATCCAGCATCATGGCCTGGAACCGGGCGGTGAAATCTGACATAAAAGAATCCATCGATTGCGGTGTGGATGCAGTGGCCATATCCATATCGACTTCGGATATTCATATAGAGCACAAGCTGCAGACCACCCGGGCTGATGTTTTGAAAAGGATGGCCGAAGCCACCAAATATGCCAAAGACAACGGGTTGTATGTGTCGGTAAATGCCGAGGATGCCTCCCGGTCCAATATGGATTTTCTGGTTGAGTATGCTTTGATCGCCAAGCACAATGGGGCCGATCGTCTGAGGTTCTGTGATACGGTGGGAATCCTGGATCCACTGACCACCTTCCGCAAGATCAAGACCCTGGTGGAGGCAGTCGGGATCGATGTGGAAATGCATACCCATAACGATTTTGGATTGGCTACCGCCAATTCTCTGGCCGGGGTTTATGCCGGCGCCAAATACATAGGGGTCACCGTGAACGGATTGGGAGAAAGAGCGGGCAACGCTTCCCTGCAGGAAGTGGTCATGGGGGTCAAACACCTGATGGAAATACCGATCCCCTTCAAGACCGAGATATTCAGGGAGGTGGCCGAGTATGTAGCGACTGCATCGGGCAGGACCCTGTCCCCGGCCCATCCCATTGTCGGACTGAACATTTTCTCCCATGAATCAGGTATCCATGGGGATGGAGTATTGAAGAACCCCATGAACTACGAAGCCTTTACTCCTCAGGAGGTGGGACTGGAGCGCCAGATAGTGATTGGCAAACATTCGGGAACGGCCGCCCTCAAGTCCAAGTTCGTAGAGTATGAAATGGAACTGTCCAATCAGCAGGCTCAGGAATTGCTGACCCTGGTCAGGGCCGAGGCCGTGGAACTCAAGCGGCCGCTGTTCGACAAGGAATTGATCTTTCTGTTTGAAAAGTATATGCGGACTGCAAGCCATTAATGGCCGCAGGATGGCAGCGCAGGTTCAGCTGAAGGCTGCAGCATGTGTAAACAGCAGCATTTGGTATCGATGATAGAGGGGGAAAAGATTTTGACGATTTCCAGGGCCATTCCAGCCGGAGGGCAGAAAATTGAATTCAATAATGGAGTGCTTAAGGTTCCCGACCACCCGGTGATCCCATTTATTGAGGGAGACGGGATCGGTCCGGATATATGGGCGGCAGCATCCCGGGTGCTGGAAGCCGCAGTGGCTAAGGCTTATGGCGGGAGCAGATCCTTGGTGTGGCTGGAAGTGCTGGCTGGGGAGAAGGCTTTCAAGGTCACCGGAGAGTGGCTGCCCCAGGAGACCATCGATGTG
>CAZDND010000006.1:22038-24055 GCA_964506825.1 uncultured Syntrophothermus sp. | reverse complement strand
ACCCCTATCGGCGGGGGAATCCGCTCCTTGAACGTGGCTCTGCGCCAGGGGCTGGATTTGTATGCCTGCGTCCGTCCAGTAAGATATTTTAATGGAGTGCCTTCACCCTTGAAGCGTCCGGAAGACACCGATATGACCATATTTAGGGAAAACACCGAAGACATCTACGCAGGCATTGAGTACCCCCAGGGCTCCATCGAGGCAGAAAAGCTGATAGCTTTTCTGCAAAATGAGCTTAAGGTGACAAAAATAAGGTTTCCTGAGACTTCAGGAATGGGCATCAAGCCGGTTTCCCGGGAAGGCACCGAACGGCTGGTCAGGGCGGCTATCCGCTATGCGCTAAGCGAGGGGCGGCGCAGCGTCACACTGGTCCATAAGGGAAATATCATGAAGTATACCGAAGGCGCCTTCAAGCAATGGGGTTACGACTTGGCTGCCCGGGAATTTGGGGGGCAGGTTTTCACCTGGGAAGAATACGACCGCATTAAGGAAGTTGATGGCGAAGCAGCTGCCAATCAGGCTCAGCACCAGGCTGAGACTGAAGGCAAGCTCATCATTAAGGATGCGATCGCCGACATATTTTTGCAGCAGATTCTTACCCGTCCCCGGGAATTCGACGTGGTAGCAACTCTCAACCTCAACGGTGACTATATATCCGATGCCCTGGCGGCTCAGGTGGGCGGCATAGGGATCGCTCCTGGAGCCAACATAAACTACCATTCAGGACATGCAGTTTTTGAAGCGACCCATGGCACGGCACCCAAGTACGCGGGAATGAATAAGGTAAATCCATCTTCGGTCATCTTGTCCGGAGAAATGATGCTCCGCTACCTGGGTTGGACGGAAGCTGCCGAGCTTATTATGGGATCACTGGAAAAGACCATCGCCAGCAAAGTGGTTACCTATGATTTCGCCCGATTGATGGAGGGGGCTACCGAGGTCAAAACCTCCGAATTTGCCGACGAACTCATAAGAAACATGTAATTCCGGAAATACCGGCGCGGCGAAGCTAAAGGCTGTCCTGGACGTTGATACCAAGCCGTCCGGGGCAGTTTTATTTATAGTGGGGGCAACGGTGAGGCTCCAGTGGGCAAGGTCCACATTAAGATTGGGAACAGGCCGGCTAAAGCTGCTGGAAAGGGTGTTAATATGTTGGAAGTATCGGTGCCCGGCAGAGGAGATTATATCCTGCGGAATCTGATTTTGGACATGAACGGAACTATTGCCCTGGATGGTACCCTGATTCCGGGGGTTGCCCCCAGGATAGGTCAACTGAAGGAGATTCTCCAGGTATATCTGATCACAGCCGACACCTTCGGTTCGGCGGTGAATACAGCTGCTGAACTGGGAATCCAACTGGTGGTGGTGGATCCTCTGGCAGGAGACCGGGATAAACTTGAATTCATCCGGGAATTAGGGTCTCCGGAAACGATCGCCATCGGTAATGGCTTCAACGACGTGGGCTTGCTGGGTGAAGCCGGAATCTCCATGGTGGTAATCGGCCCGGAAGGTTGTTCAGTCAAAGCCCTGCAGGCCGCTCAGATAGCCGTGACGGATATTAGGGATGCCCTGGATATGCTGATCCATACCAAACGGTTGGTGGCCACCCTGCGAGCCTGAGCCTAAAGGGAGAGGGCTTCCAAAAGGGTGTCCCTTACCCGGGCATATTCAGGGCTGACCATGGTCCGGCGCTGAGCGGGACGTCGGAAGGGAATGTCCAGCCGCAGGCTGACCTCGGTGGGACATTCGGATAAAACATAGATTTGGTCACAGAGGTGCAGCGCCTCGTCCACATCATGGGTCACAAACAGGATGGTCATCTTCAGGTCATCAAACACTTCGATCAGCCAGGACTGCATGCGCTGTCGGGTCTGGGCATCCAGGGAGGCAAAAGGTTCGTCCAGCAGCAGGATGTCGCTGGAGAAAAGGTAGGTGCGCAGGATAGCCGCCCTTTGCCGCATGCCTCCCGAGAGTTGGCGGGGATAATAGTCCTCGAACCCAGCCAGGCCAAACTTTT
>CAZDND010000006.1:12566-22028 GCA_964506825.1 uncultured Syntrophothermus sp. | reverse complement strand
CCGCCTGCTTCATGGCGCGCCTGGCGGCGGGGGATTCCTTTGAGCATCAGGGGAATGGCGGCGTTGTCCAGCATGGTCAGCGAAGGCAGCAGCAGATCCTTTTGCTGCATATAGCTTACCCTGCCGGTGCTGCCGGTCATATCGATGCCATCGATCAGGACCCTGCCCTGGTCAGGGCGGAGCAGCCCAGCTACGATATTCAGCAGGGTGCTCTTGCCGCAGCCACTAGGGCCCAAAATTCCCACCAGGCTCCGTTCCGGTACCTCAAGGTTGATTTCCTTGAGGGTCAGGCGGTTGCCAAGGGTTTTGCGGATTCCTTCCACATCGATGCGTGACATCTACTTGTTCTCCGGCAGATATCGGTTGCTGAAGGCCTCTTTGGCCTCCAGTGGCTTGTCGATCAACCCTTGGGAATACATCCAGGCAGCATAGCTCTCCCAGCGGTTCTCACTCATCTCGCCCCAGCGGACCGCATCCGACTGGTATTCGCCCGCCAAATAGGTTTGACTTTCCATCACCAATTCGCGATTCAATTCAGGTACCATCTGCATCATGATTTCGGCCGCTTCCTGAGGATGCAGGATTGCATACTCATAGCCCCGGGATACCGCTCTAAGGAATCGTTGGGTTTTGTCGGGATTATCGCCGATAACTGCCTCATTGGCAACCAGGACCGGGGAGTAGAAATCCAGGGCTTCGTTATAATCCTTCAGAGGGATGAAGTCCAAAGGGATGTCCCGCAAACCGGCCTCAATTCCTGTCCACCCCCAGAAGATCCAGGCAAAATCTATGTCCCGCTGCACGCTGCTGAAAAAGTCTGCGGAACCGATGTTGACCATTTCCACCGTGCTGAAATCGGCGCCGGCGCCGTTCATCAACGCTTTAAGCATGGCTTCCTCAGCCGGGGACCCCCAGCCTCCATACCTTTTGTTTTCAAAATCCGAGGGGTTATTGATATTTCGGTCCGTGGGAGCCGCAAATCCAGAGGTGTTGTGCTGGATTACGGCAGCGACGGCTATTATGGGCAACCCCTGGGTACGGGCGATGGTCACTTCTTCCTGGTAGCTGAAGGCGAAGTCCGCCTGGTTGGAGGCTACCAGCTGCACTGCGCTGCCGGTGCCGGGCAGCACAATTTCAACCTCCAGACCTTCCTCGTCGAAATAACCCAGCTGTTGGGCGACGTAGACTCCGGTATGATTGGTGTTGGGGGTCCAATCCAGCAAAACACTGGTTTTTTCCAGCCCCTGGGGAGCTGAAGGTTCCTGGTTGGCGCAGCCGGCTATCAATACCAGCGTCATCAGCACCAAAAACATAAAGATTTTTTTCATTTTCGCAACTCCTTTTCTGACCGGTTGGACAGTCCGTTCTATGATTCTTCTTCGGGTAAATAGTTCCAGGGGATGACCATCTTTTCGATCAGGCTGACCAGGGCGAAGAGCAGCCAGCTGAACAGGCTGATCACCACAATGGCAGCAAAAAGGCGGTCCACCTGAAACGAGTGCTGGGCCAGAGTCATGTAGTAGCCCAGACCTTCCTTGGCTCCCAGACCTTCCTTGGCTCCCAGCCATTCGCCGATCACCGCTCCCATAACGCTGTAGGCAGCTGAGATTTTGAGGCCCGAAAATAAGGCGGGCAGGGTGAGCGGGAAGGTTACCAGGCGAAAAGTATTCCACCGGCTGGCCTGCATCGATCTGAACAGCAGCCGGTAATCCCTGTCCACACCGGCCATGCCGTTTAAGAGGCTGATGGTGATGGGGAAAAAGCACACCAGAGTTACCACGATCACCTTGGGCATGAGCCCATAGCCAAACCAGATCACGAACAGCGGGGCTACCGATATTATGGGGACCGTCTGCGACGTAATGATGAAGGGATACAGAGCCCGCTTCACCAAAGGAAGCTCATTCATGGTATAGGAAACCAGCAGGGCCAGCACAATAGCCAGAGCGAAGCCCAGCAGGGATTCCCCCAAAGTGGTGCGGGCATGGGCCATCATCAACGGGGCTGTATCCAGCAGGGTGCCCATGATCCGGGAAGGTCCCGGAAGTATCCATTCCGGGATACTCCGCCACCTCACCAGGCCCTCCCAGACCAGCAGGGCACCCAGGAAGACGACCGGAGAGAAGAGCCTATCTATGATGGCTGATTTTTTCTTCAATAGTAACACCGCCAACCTTATAGTCGATCTTGACCACGGAGATTATACGCAGGGCTCCCCGAGCCACACAGAGCTCATGGGCTCGTTCCACCAGGGAAAGCAGCAAACCCAATTCTCCCTCCATGGTGGTCTCCATGGGACCGACCAGATATTTGACTCCCGAATCCCGGATCAATGCTATCACCTCATCGACCATCGGGTAGATAGATGGTTCTGGGACCATGGGTATGATTTGCAGACTAACATTGCAGTTCACAGATGCACCTCGCTTACTAACCCCAATCAGGAAATAAAAAAGGTCTTGACCCGTTGGGTTAAGACCTCGTCAAAGCGCTAACAGCGCCTCTAAGCACATCCCTACGCTGGTATTATCCAGATCAGGTCAGCGGGTCAGAACCCATGTTCTTTCTCAGCCGAATCCCTCGGCTCCCCGTGTCAGTATTCGATTATCCCTATTTTCACTATACTACGATATTTGCCAACCGCAAAGCAAGCCCTATTTCCTAACAGTTGTCGCTGATCATGGATAATCAGCCGTTACAACTCATCGATTTAAAAGTCATGCTCCAGAATGCAGCCATGACTGGAGGGTGGAAGTGAAAATGAGCAAACTAGAGGGGGGAGAGTCCCAATCGTCGAGGATTGATGGCAAGTCGGTTTTGGTATTGCCAGGCCCGAGGACGTCTGGAATCAAGGGTCGGGCAGGTACCGCGACTGAAAGCAAATGAAGACGCTATAAGGACTCTTTATTGATGATAACCGCAGCCATCTTGCCTGCAGACGCAGGGGGAGGTTTACAAAGTTTTCTAAAAGGATACAATATAATCGTGGGCGAACACAATATTGTGCACAAGGAGGAACCAACATGGATTCCAGGCTATACAGTCAGGCCGATTTTGCCTCCATCGAAGGCAAAAACATCATGGAACGGGCGGAGATATTCGGTGAATTCCTGCAGGACGTTCGGGACCGCCATCATCTCCAGTATCGCAGGGTTTCTCTGACTGGTTCAGAACCCGTCATGAGGGTTATAGACCCCTACGATGGCCAAGAGAGGGAAATGATCTATCTGGCTTCCAATGATTACTTTAATCTCACCAAGCATCCCCGGGTAATCAAGGCTGGCCATGAAGCCCTGGACAAATATGGTGCGGGAGCGGGCAGCGTACCCCTGCTGGGGGGGACTACCGATCTCCATGAGGGGTTAGAACAGGACCTGGCACGCTTTAAAGGCTGCGAGTCAGCCGTGATATATACCTCCGGATTCGGTTCCAATGCCGGGACGCTGATATCGCTGCTCCAAAAAGATGATTGCGCCATCCTGGATATGCTGGTGCACGCTTCCATTGTGGATGGCTGTCAAAGTACCAACATCAAGTACTTTCTTCACAACAATATGGAATCGCTGGAAAGAGCTTTAAAGAGAACCCAGGACAAATACCGCACCCGCCTGGTGGCAGTGGACGGAGTATATTCCATGGACGGCGATATAGCCCCCTTGGACGAGATCGTGGAGCTGGCCCACAAATACGGGGCATTTGTCATGGTCGACGAAGCTCACGCTACCGGAGTCCTGGGAGAAAACGGCCGGGGGACGCCGGAGCATTTTCACCTGGAAGGCAAGGTGGACATCGTGGCGGGGACCCTTTCCAAAGGACTGGGCGGAGTGGGAGGCTTTATCGCTTCCCGAAAAGAATTAATCGATTATATCCGGTTCTATTCACGTCCTTATATTTTTTCCACCGGCATGACGCCTCAGGCAGCCGGCAGCTTGCGGGAAGCCCTGCGGGTCATCGAGGAAGAGCCTGAGCTGCGGGAGAGACTCTGGGACAATATCCGGTATTTCCGCCAGGGACTGCAGACCATCGGCTTCAACATCGGCAACGCCGAGACGGCCATATTCCCCATCATCATCGGAGACGACCTCAAGGTCAAAGAGATGGTCCGCCTCTGCCACGAAGCTAATATCTATGTAAACCCGGTAGTTTTCCCGGCTGTATCCAAGAAGATGTCCCGGGTCAGGATTAGTTTGATGGCTCAGCATACCAAGGACCAGCTGGACCGGGTCTTGGATGTGCTGGAGTCGAGCAGCCGGAAAATCGGAGTAATATAGCTAACTCTGGCCTATTCAGGCTGGGTTCCGGGGAGACTAAGGACATGAAAAAGTATGCCTATAAAAAAATCGACGCCTTCACGGGGCATAATTCCCTGGGCAATCCGGCTGCCTGCATCTATCCCGGTGAAGATGAAACCCTGACACCGGAAGAAATGCTGACCATTGCCAGGCAGCATCGGGGGTTCGTCTCGGAAGTGGTCTGCTGCAGTCGGTCGAAGCAGGCTGATGCCAAGCTGGCCTATTTTTCGTCGGAGTGCGAGGTGGATTTTTGCGGCCACGGAACCGTGGCTTGTGTATATGATCTGGTGAAGAGCAACCCCAGCTGGACCGGAAAGAAAGAAATCCGTATCGAAACCGCCCGTAAAGGAATATTGACGGTTTTCAATGAACTGGAAAAGGAAGACTCCGTGTATGTGACCGCCCCGACTCCCGAATATATGGATAGCGTCATATCAGCAGCAGAAATTGCGTCTGAGCTAGGGGTAATGGCGGACTGTATATCCAGGACCCATCCGCTGGAATTGATTGATGCTGGACTGGCGACGCTGATCGTACCCATATCCAGCCTGCAGGAGGTCATCAACATGTGGCCGTCCGAATCCAGGCTCAAGGAATTCTGTTTATCCCAGGGCATAGACATCGTTTTAGTCTATTCCTGGGAAGCCGATAAACCAGAAGCGTTTGCCCATACCAGGGTTTTTGCCCCTAAGTTCGGATACCTGGAGGATTCCGCCACCGGTTCCGGCAGCAGCGCTTTCGGATACTATATGTTAAGAAACCGGCTTTGGGACGGAAGACCCATCGCCCTTGAGCAGGGCGGAATCGGAATGGAATACAACCGGGTGA
The DNA here is from genome assembly GCA_964506825.1 of uncultured Syntrophothermus sp. Classification (GTDB taxonomy): domain Bacteria; phylum Bacillota; class Syntrophomonadia; order Syntrophomonadales; family DTU052; genus JAAYDA01. The sequence continues at coordinate 16,908 of CAZDND010000006.1, read as the reverse complement.
TGTTGACGGTCAGGGATGAGCGGGTCCTGTTCGGGGGCGGCGCCACAGTACGGATTCAGGGTGAATATTATTTGTAGACCCCTTGGGGCTGCATCTTCGCCGAATTGGGCACAAGATGCCAGCCGCCAAATAATCGGGTCATCGACAGGAGGTTGAAGCATTTGTCTGTACAAGAGATCAGGATCAAGAGTGACGGCAAATGGTATGCGGACGACAATGAAATGTTCCGGATTCAGATCGTTAATCTGTTCGCCACCCATTTGCAGCGAAATGAGGCGGGGGAATATTATATTGAACTGCAGGATGATTCCTACCCGATCCTGGTGGATGACGTGCCCTTTACGGCCGTAGCTGCGGAGGTAGTGGAAGGAGCCATCGTCTTCCGGTTCCATGATGAGCAGCAGCTGCGGGTGGAAGAATCGACCCCCCTTACCATGAAGGGGGATGTCCCATATCTATCCATGCGCTGGCCCGACGACACCCGGCTGAACCGTTCGGCCTACTGGATGATCAGCAATATGCTGGAGGAAATCGACGGGCAGGTCTTTGTCGTCCCTCCCGGAAACAACCGGATTCCAACCAACTAGAAAAGGGGGAGCTGAAGAGCTCCCCCTTTCGTTACAGGTTATACAAATCGGGGGGGCGGAAATTCTCTTCGGGGATGGTCAGGGCACGGTCGATCTCAAGGAGCATGGACTGTTTGTCGTCGGGAAGCTGTCCCCGGATATTCCAGTAGTTGGATACGTGGTCGCTGACTATCCAGGTTCCTGGCGCATCGAGATTTTCGATGAGCAGACGGGTCTCCCGGAGAGCTTCGTGGGGCGACAGCAATTGAAAGGCTCCGCTCTCAACATCAGAGAATATGGGAGTGCCGGGAAGGGGGACAAAGGTCCTGATCCTTAGAAAACTGGGCTGGATCAAGGATAACACCCGGGCGCTTTCCAGGGCATGCTCCACGGTGCGTTCCCGCCCGCCGATACCGACCAGGTAGTATTCGCTCAACTGGATTCCGGATTCCTTGACCTTCAAGCCTGCCCGGATGATGGTTTCAGAACTGCTACCCTTGCACACCCTTTCCAGAGTGACGTCGTCGCCGCTTTCCATGCCCATATGGATCCGATTGAGACCGGCTTCGGCCAGCCGGGCAAGATCCGCCGCCGACTTTTTGTCCACGTAGCGGGCCGAGCCATAGACAGTGATCCGTTCCAAGGCCGGAAAAAGGGACCGGGCATATTCGAGTATCTGTACCAAATGGTCAGTTTTCATTATAATTGTATTACCATCGGGCATAAACATGGATTTGACCCAGGGGCCATAATGGTCGCGGGCCATTTTTATATCCTCCAGGATATCCTCGATGGGACGGAGCCGGAACTTGGTGCCCTTGTACATGTCGCAAAAGGTGCATTTATTATGGGGGCACCCGATGGTGGCCTGGATGAGCAGACTGTTGGCCTCGCTGGGAGGCCGGTAGACGGTGCCTTCGTAGCGCATGGAGGTCCTCCTTAAGATTTATGTCACCTGGCTGCCGTAGGTTATGTCCCTGTCGACGGCCGCATAGTAATACGATAGCAAAACCTCGCAACTTTGGGAACAAGAAAGGAAGAAAGGCTGTGTATTATAAGATTAACGTCGAAAAGACCGTTCTTATCATCGTCGATTTGCAGGAAAAATTGATGAAAGTCATGCCCCGGCGAGATCGGGTGGTTAAAAACACCCTGATGCTGATGGAACTGGCCCGACTATTCAAGATACCGATCATTGTTACCGAACAGTATCCCCAGGGGTTGGGATCAACCTTGCCGGAACTGCAGGCAGCCATGAGCGATGCCCGGCTGCTGGAAAAGACTACCTTTTCCATGGGCAATCAGTTGATGGAAATCATGAAGGAGATGAAGCGCACCCAGGTGATCCTGGTGGGCAGCGAGACCCATGTCTGTGTGTTTCAGACGGTGAGGGATCTCCTGCGGGCGGGCTATGAGGTCCAGGTCCCTTGCGACGCGGTATGTTCCCGCAGTGAGATGCACTACGAGAACGGACTGTCATTGATGAGGGAATCAGGGGCCGCGGTCACCAATTCCGAGACGGTGGTTTTCGATGTGCTGGGCAAAGCGGGTACCGAAGAATTCAAAATTATGCAGCCGCTGATAAAACATGCGCTGGAGGGGGAAATCTCTTGGCAGTCAAGATCCTGATAATTGATGATGATGAGCGTGAGCGGATCGTCCTTCGCTACATAATTGAACAGCTCGACGACGTGAAGATCATCGGAGAAGCCAGCAATGGGCTGGAGGGCGTCTTGCTGGCCAAGGAGAATAAGCCGGATCTGGTTCTGCTGGACATCACTATGCCGGAGCTGGATGGCATGGAAACGGCCCGCCGATTGAAAGAACTTCCCAGTCCGCCGCTATTCGTCTTTGTTACCTTGCATGCCGACAAAGCGGTGGAAGCTTTCAAATTGGGGGCCTTGGATTACATCGTCAAACCCATAGAGCCAGGCAGGATAAGGGAAACCATCGAGCGGGTCAACAAGCAGCTGGCCCACGATAAATATATCGATCTGCAGGTGGAGGCAAAGTTGAGGGAAAGGATCAACCTGCTCCTGAGAAGCATGGGCCGGGATGATCTGCCATATATCAAACTGCCGGTCAAGGAAAAGGGCCGCATAATATTGCTCAACCAGGAGCAGATCGTTTATGCGGAAAGCCGGGGTAAAAAAGTCTTCATCATCACCGACGAGGGTGAATATTCATCTTCCTATACCCTGAACGAATTGGAGATACGACTGGACAGTTCGAGATTTTTCAGGGTTCACCAGGCTTTCATTGTCAACATTATCAAGGCCCGGGAGATCATTCCCTACGGGGATGGTTCCTATCTGATAGACCTGGGGCCAACCCACAAACAGATCGTTCTGAGCCGATCCCGGGCCCGGCAGCTCAAGGAAAAAATCGGATTGTAAATAATGCATGTTATCCGGGTAATACCGCATTGTATACCGATTTAGACGCATGATAGCCAGAAAACCAGCGGGCTGGACCACCCATTCCTCCAGGGATTAAAATGCGGTAAAACCGCTAATCCGGAAGGCCTCCTCCCGAAAACCAGGTATCCAAGAGGCATTAGTATGTGAAACAACGAACTATCCCGGGTTTCTTACCAAGTGTCGCAAGTGATAGTGAAAACAATAACAATGATTGGTATCATAGTTATCAGAGAAAGTAGGACGGAAAATTGTTCACGGAAGGAGGATAATAGCGATGATAAGCAGAAGTGATACCTATGGAAGAGCAGCTCAGGAAAGCTATGATGAACTCTGGCTGAGGGATGATTTCCTCGTAGATGAACTGGATGAAGAAGAAAACATTACGATATATGATGTGGACACCGTGCTCGGCTTTTCGGTGGACATTCTCAAGGTAGGGGTTCCTCTTTTGATGACTGCCTTTTTTATGGGATCAGCTCTGATATTCGGAATATATTTCTGAGCGGAGAGGCGACTCAAACCGCAGAGGGGAGGGCAGTATGAAGCCATATTTCGGTTTAGCCAGGCATGACGGAAATACACCATTGTTCAACCTGGTGGAAATGTCCATTATTTCGACTCTAGCCGGCGATCCTTTTCATTTACACGCCGAAGGGTTGAGAGGCACAGGCAAGACCACCATCATGAGGGCTTCGAGGGAACTGCTTCCCAAAATCAACCGGGTGTCGGGATGCATCTATAATTGCGATCCCGAAAAACCGCATTGCCCGCTGCACAGAGATCTGTCCAAGGAAGCAGTCGCCGCCTTGGGCGTAGAAGAGATCGACATGCCATTCCTGGAAATATCGCATTCGGCTAAGGTAGGGACCGTAGCCGGGAGTATAGATCTTGCCAAGATTACCGATACCAAAAATCCCCAGGCGGCTATGCTGCCCGGGATAATCCCGCAAGCCCACCGAGGCATAATCTTTATCGACGAAATCAACCGCCTGGCAGACACCTCACCTGAAATTACGGATATCTTATTGGATGTCATGGGTAATAAACCCGGTCGGCTGCAGATCGAAGAAGCCGGATTGCCGGCAGTTGAAATGACTGTCCAGGTATCGGTGTGGGCAGCCTCGAATCCGGATGAGGATCCAGGACCACTGGAAGAAGTGCGCCGGCAATTGTCCGACCGTTTCGACATGGTGGTTTACATGGGCCGACCCGATTCGGTGGATATCATCGTAAAAATGCTGGAGGGCAGCGACCGGGCCCGCCGTGAGGAACAGGATCCCCGGGAGTTCGAGGCTAAGAACCGGGATTTTAAGAATCAGATAGTCAGTATGGCCCGGACATTCCAAAATACGGAGC
>CAZDND010000006.1:11724-12556 GCA_964506825.1 uncultured Syntrophothermus sp. | reverse complement strand
TTTTTACGCAGTTTTATTGCCCGGGTATATATCAAGCACAATCTGGAGAGCATCCGGGCCATTGAAGCGGTCCAGCAGGCAACGGTGCTCTACAGTACCCTGATGAAACATAAACAGATAATGATCAACGATGTGATCGAAATGCTTCCCCTGGCCCTGAAACACAGGGTGGATGGGGATACCCTGGTCAAGATTATGAACACTCTGGAAAGCAAGTCCGCCCGGGACAGCATTTTGAACATAAAAGATCGGCGGATCACCAAACCGGTGAAGGAAGTCGAGGAACCGGTATTCGATGGTGGAGCCCGCCGTTTAAAGGATATGGGACGCCAAGAGATAATCGCGACCGAAAAGCTTCTGAATCCCAAGGATATGTAGGGAGATCTTGTCATTGCTCGCAGCAATGATGGGTTGTCCGGGAAGCCGGACTATATTGGGGGAATTCATTGTTCCTGACCGGGTGGTCAATATCGGCGGATTTCATCATGAAGGAAGGGTCCAAACAACCGAAACAGCTGAAAAGATATGGCGTATTAATAGCAACAGTCATGAATATCATCGCAGCCTTTACGCAGCAGAGCATCATTCCTGATAATCAGCAGAACATACGCATACTGTACAAGTGGTAACTGGAAACCCAGTGTCAACGGCCTATTTATAGCAGATATACAATCGATGTGCTAATTTGATCCAGCAAGATATGCGGCAATAATTTAGCTCCAGGCCGACACCAATTATCGCAGAATCGTTTTTGTTTAGTTGCAGCAATAGATGAGCCATTATATGCAGCCGACATGGTGCCCGTAATGATCAGCAAAAATTTTCGTATGAT
>CAZDND010000006.1:0-11714 GCA_964506825.1 uncultured Syntrophothermus sp. | reverse complement strand
ATCGATCCCGGAAGGGAAAAAATCTTGAGATTTTTCGTTTTTCAGGGTGTACTCCAAGTATTGCCTGGTCGGGGATGACCATTACCAACTTGTTCAGCAACCGTATCCATGAACGCAGCCAGCATTGCAGATAATATCGCAGCAAGATGAAACGAACTGATGATGACGCCTGGTCAGGAGACTTATTTCCAGCGGCGGGATAACTTAACCGCAAAATTGACTTAAGGCAGGCCGAGGGCTGCTTTAATAACTCCTCCTTCATTATTCGAGCGCACTGAAGGGTGCGCTCATTTTTTTTGCAGTAATTTGAATTTCTAAATAAGAGACCCCCCGAATTTTTAGTCGGGGGGTCTCAGGATTCCTGATTAGGTTATCGATATCAGGCTTTGGGGGCCCAGGGGCCAAAGGGAGCTCCGACCGGCAGGACCTGAGCATCGCAGTGGGTGTTCAATACCGCAGCTGCGGAGCCGTAGAAGGACACGATGGCAATTCCCATCTCAGAATAGGCCGCCAATTGGTGCCAGGCATGGCCTCCCCATCCCAGGGTGCTCATGAAAAGCCCGAGGAAGAGCAGGTCGATTAAAAAGAATATGGTAAACAGAACCTTGTGGGTGCTCATGGCTCCCACCGTCATATATACCGTGAAAATGAAGTAACCCAGAAAAGCAAACCCGAGCTGCGCAGTATCGGCGGAAGCCGCTGCAGCTTGTCCAAACATGCCTAGTTTTATCATCCAGGACATGGCGACCCCCAGCCAAAAGAAGCCGTACCCGCAGAAGGCGGTGGCGCCAAAAGTGTTGTTATGCTTGAAATCATAGATTCCTGCGAGAAGCTGGGCCAGAGCGCCCAGAAATATTGCCCAGGGCAGAACCAAGGCCACGCTGCCGGCATCGCCGCCAGTAAGTCCCAGCTTTTGAGATGATGCCACCAGGGTTACCATGGCCAGACCGAAAAGACCCAGCGCCGAGGGATTAGCTACCACTTCCTGAACTCTCTGGATTTGACCTTGCGTTGACATGATTACCTCCTAAGAATTAATGATATCGGCAGTTATGGGTATGATGCCCGGAGTAGATGCCTTGCCCCCCTTCGCTCGTTATAGGTTTCACAAGTTACATGCTCAAATAATATCATCTCAACCTTTAATTAGGCAATCAGGAATATGGTCCGCCAATTAACCTGCAGGGCCCATTATTTGCCAGAGGGCAGGGGCTCATTTCTGGGGGGCTGGAAAACCGGTTTGGATTATCCCGAGCGAAGTGGTAAATTATTAAGAGATTCCAACCAGGTGGAAAAAGGTTGCCGGATCCTGAGGATCCGACATCACAAGAGAGGTAGCCTATGAGGACCATCCAGTCAGAAACCATTGCCCGGGCGGTAGCCCAGGCAGCCATAGAAGCCAACACGGTACTGCCCGCCGACATCTATAGGGCCCTGCAGGCCGCTCGGGAGGCGGAAAAGGAACCCAGGGCCCGTCAGATCCTGGGGGTGCTGATCGAGAATGCGGACCTGGCCAAAAGGGAAAAGCTGGCCCTGTGCCAGGATACCGGTCTGGTGGTGGTAAGCATAGTGCTGGGGCAGGAGGTCCACGTCGAGGGATCTCTGCAGGATGCCGTCAACCAGGGAATCCGGGACGGGTATCGTCAGGGTCACTTCCGGGCCTCGGTGGTGGATGACCCTTTGCTGAGGAATAATACCGGTGATAATACGCCGGCGATTATCCATACCCAGATTGTGGAAGGCTCGGGCATGACGATTACGGTTTTCCCCAAAGGCGCCGGCAGCGAAAATATGGGGCAGGTGGCCATGCTAAAGCCGGGAGCCGGGGAGGAAGGCATAATCGAATTTGTCGTCAATGCAGTCAAAACGGCTGATGCCAACCCCTGTCCTCCTATCGTGATCGGGTTGGGGATAGGCGGCAATCTGGAGCAGGCTCCCTACCTGGCCAAACAAGCCCTGATGAGGCCGTTGGATACCTACGGCCCTCACCGGGAACTGGAGCAAAAGATACTGGCCCGCATCAATCAGTTGGGAATCGGTCCCCAGGGACTGGGTGGGGACATCACCGCCCTGGGAGTCAACATCGAATCCGCTCCCACCCATATCGCCAGCCTGCCGGTGGCGGTTAACCTGGGGTGCCATTCGACCCGGCGATCCACGGTGGAGTTGTAATATGGAGACAGACATGAAACCAAAGAAAATAGAGACCCCTTTAACAGAAGCGACCGTCATGAGCCTCCGGGCTGGGGACCAGGTGGCCTTGAGCGGCGTCGTCTATACAGCCCGGGACGCGGCCCATCAGCGGATAGTGGCGGCGATTGCAGCCGGGCAGCCGCTGCCCTTTGATCCGGCCAACCAAGTGGTCTATTATACCGGCCCATGCCCCGGATTTGACGATCACCCTATTGGATCCTGCGGGCCCACAACCAGCGGCCGCATGGATGGCTATACGGTGGCGCTGCTCGAGCTGGGCCTCAAGGGTATGATCGGCAAAGGGATCAGGTCGGACGAGGTGGCCCAGGCGATCCGGGATTACCGGGCGGTTTACCTGGCAACCATCGGAGGGGCGGGAGCCTACCTGGCCAACCGGGTCATCAGCGCTGAAGTGCTGGCTTATCCGGAGTTGGGACCGGAAGCCGTCATGAAATTTGAGGTCGTGGATTTTCCATGTATAGTGGCCATCGATGCCCATGGAGGCAATTTGTACAAACGTTAAACCTTCGCCCCAGACAAGCTATCAACAAAGTTTCATATATATGAGGAGGCAGAACATTGCGCAACAGCGGACGATTGAACAACCAGTTGAGGAAGATGATCATCATTCCCAACTACCTGAAATATGCCGAGGGATCAGTGATGATCCAGGCGGGGGACACCTGGGTTCTTTGTGCGGCATCGGTGGAGGAAAAAGTCCCGGGGTTTATGAAAAATCAGGGCAAAGGCTGGGTAACCGCCGAATATGGATTGCTGCCCCGGTCCACGGAAACCCGCAACATGAGGGAAGCAGCCAAAGGCAAACTGACCGGTCGGACCTCGGAGATCCAGAGGCTGGTGGGCAGAGCCCTGCGCTCAGTAGTTGACTTTCAGGGCTTGGGAGAGCGCACCATATGGGTGGACTGCGATGTTATCCAGGCCGACGGGGGAACCCGGACAGCCTCGATAACCGGGGCTTTCATCGCCATGGTCCTGGCCATGAGCAAACTCAAACAGGCGGGAGTCATCAGCCGGATTCCGGTCAACGACTACCTGGCGGCCATCTCGGTGGGCATCGTGGAGGGCGAGGTCTGGCTGGATCTGGATTATTCCGAGGATTCCCGGGCAGAGGTCGATATGAACGTGGTCATGACCGGCCAGGGCAATTTCGTGGAAATCCAGGGGACCGCCGAGGGCATGCCGTTCAGCCGCGAAGAGCTGGACCAACTGCTGGACACGGCTACCGTAGGCATCCAGGAGCTGATCGGGCTGCAAAAGGAGATCCTGGGGGATTTGATCTAATGGGCCTTCGGTTGGTGCTGGCCACCCATAACGAAAAAAAGAAGCGGGAGCTGCTGCAGATCCTGGAAAATACCGGGGTGGAGGTTATCACCCTGCAAGAGTATCCCGGCGCGCCGGAAGTCGAGGAGGATGGGCTGACCTTCAGGGAAAATGCCATCAAAAAGGCGGCGGCCATTGGGGAGTATACCGGCTGTATCGCCATGGCGGACGATTCGGGGTTGGAGGTGGACTATCTGGGCGGGCAGCCGGGAGTCTTTTCCGCCCGGTTTGCCGGTGAACCTTCCGATGATGAAAAAAATAACCAGAAATTGTTGAATATGCTGGAAGGGGTACCCCTGCCCGAACGGGGAGCCCGCTTTCGCTGCGCCATAGCTATCGTTTTCCCTGGAGGGAGAACGGAAACCGTGGAGGACGTGTGCGAGGGGCATATCGGAACCGAGCCCAAAGGCCAGGGTGGCTTTGGCTACGATCCCTTATTCTTCCCGGAAGGTTTTGACCAGTCATTTGGTGAGCTGTCCCCGGAAGTCAAGCACCGGATCAGCCACCGGGGCAAGGCGCTGCAAAAGGCCTCGGCCCTGCTGAGGAATATCTGAGCTGGATCACTAATCGGCCCCCCTACTGGCCTGAGCTTGAGATGATCCAGTAATCCAGGAGGAAATGATTTGCTGCTTTTAGTAGTGGGGGACACCCATGGGGAATATGCCCGGCTCAAAAAAGAAGTCACATCATTGCCCGCCATCGACCTGCTGCTGCACACTGGCGATCATTACCGGGACGGAGTCTCCCTAGCCCGGGAGCTGGGGATCGAGTGCCAGGCGGTATTCGGAAACTGCGACCTGGGCGATGGCAACAGAGAATTGCTGCTGGAGCTGGAAGGGCATCGCTTGCTGTTGACCCACGGTCACCTCCACAATGTTAAGAGAACTTTGAACAACCTATATTACCGGGCTCTGGAACTGAGCTGCGACATCACTATATTTGGGCATACCCATGTCCCGTTTTTGGAGGAAGTGCAGGGAGTCTGGATTATGAACCCGGGCAGTCCAACCTTCCCCAGAGGTACGGATCCGCCCGCCTTTGGTCTGATTGAATTGGTCCCCGAAAAAGCCGCTCTCCGCATAGTGGAAATGGGGCGGGGCTGATGAGCAGATTAGAGGATCCCGGCGGTGATTGGACTCAGGCGCTGATTGACAGACCACGGCAAATGAAGGTACAATGAATCTTGCGTCGGGGTGTAGCGCAGTTTGGCTAGCGCGCCTGCCTTGGGAGCAGGAGGCCGTAGGTTCAAATCCTATCACCCCGACCATAAATTGTCTACCATCTATGGATAAAAAGAATTTTATCGGTGGATGGTTTTTGTTTGCCCTGAAAAGAGGCATGGGCAAGGCAAAAGAACCGTCCCCATGCCTTGCAACCCGAGGCATGGGGACGGTTCTTTTGCCTTACAGCCTATACCTACAATCAGCTGGACCAACTGTCAGCCATCGACGGCACCAGGACCAAGGGTGATGGACGGTAAAGTCGTCAATAGGATCCAAAAAATTGTGGAACAGCATGGATTCACCCATCATCATTTCCTATTCGCGAACAACGGACTCCGTCTGCGGATATCTCCATAATTATATCCAACGGACCCATATTCGGCTTCATGGTGTGCGTTCCCCCGGTACTGCGGTGGTTTTCTTTTCGCCGCTATACGATCCATTTGCTGCAAGCCAAAAATGAAGCAACAACCTATTTCTGAATCTCCATTTCCCATTGGTCTGCAGTGTCGCTGCGGAACTGCACCGAATAGCCGCTGCTTTTCGCCAAACGCCGAACGTTTTCTTTGGAAACTTCGGTATTGCCAATTATCAGCAGGGCAGTGCTGCCGCTATCGATGGCCTTTTTAGTTCTAATGACCGGAATGGGACAACTCAAACCCCGAACATCAATTGTATCCATGAATGATTTCCTCCTTTTTTAAGCCTCGCGATAGGACCACCCGATGAATAGCATGAACACAATCCCAATTACACAGGCGATCTGGCCATAAATGCCAACCCCGGCACCGCTGGCACTAAACATAAAGTTGTGGCAAACTGCTGCACCCACGATCATGCCCAAAACTACCGCGGCTGCATCAGTGTCTCCTTCACCAGACATAATAAGCTGCCTTAAAGGGCATCCGCCAAGGAGACAGGCCGTCAATCCGACCAGGTACAAACCCAGGAAATTCCAGATACTCATAGTATGTGCGATAGGCTGTTCGGCAAATCCGGGTTTGAAAAAACCGAAAGCCAGATTCAGTGCCAGAGCACCAACGAAGATGCCGACAAACCCCAGGAGCAGGGTGTGGTCCTTGATCAATAAGAAGTCTCTGATGCCACCGCTCAAACAAAGCCGGATGCGCTGAGCAATGATGCCAACCAGAACACCAGCCCCCAAGCTTAAAGCAACCGGAGCCATCATGGAACCAGGGCCTTCCTTGCTGAAGAACAAGGGTCCGCCCGCGTCTGGATTGAAAACGATTCCAGCCAGCAGCAAACCTAAAAAGATCAGCATAATGGACGGCAGAATAAGGCCGGAAACCTTTGATTTTTCGATGGTGGATCTTTCCAGGTCATAACCTTTGCGCAGAAAGATCACTCCGGTGCCTATCCCGCTGATAAACCCGGCGAAACCCACGATGGCATTGAAGTCTCCGCCAGCCATGCGCAGGACATCACGCAGGGGGCATCCCAGGAACACCAGGGCGCCCAGCATCATGCATCCGCCCATAATGAAACGCAGAAAAGTTGAAGAGCCTCCACGGGGTTTATACTCCCCTTTGACAAGAGCGATAAGAAAAGCCCCCAGCACCAGGCCTATGATTTCGGGGCGCATGTACTGTACAACCCCAGCCCTATGCAGTCCCAAAGCCCCGGCGATATCACGCTCAAAGCAGGCGATACAGAAGCCCATATTGGGGGGATTGCCGAATTTGACCAGTATTACCGCGATAAGGCCAATCACTATGCCGCCAGATAACAACCACCAACGTTCCCGATCCATAACTACTCCTCCTATAACTAAAAGTGATGCAATGAATAACTACTAACACTATGATAAGTATTGTTGTGGGCAGATGTCAAGAATCTCTCTGGACATTTGCCCACAATGGAAAATGGAGGTCAGCGCCATGCCGCGAGCCCCCCAATGACGATATGTTGGATTTCCGGCCTCAAGGAATCGATGGGGGACATGGTGAAGGAACCGGCACTGCCCCTGTGGTTCATAATCAATGGGCGAGCGTAGTCATAACCAGCAGGATTGATCCCCATGCCAAGCCTTACCGGGTAAAACGAGTTGGGAATATAATTTCCAAGTATAGGATGGGAGGGCGAAGATGCATAAATGTGAGATTATTATTTATTTTGTCCTGATGACTAGGACGATGCCAAGGGTTACCAGACCAAAGAATCCTTGCCGGGGAATCTGCTCACCAGTTGGACCTGTGGCAAAATTCAAATAACATAACTAAGAGTTATTATTATAATAAAGATATATATGATAAATTATTGGTGTAAAAGAGGGGGAGTTGAGCATATAATGCCGGAAGAATACATTCATAACTTTATTGGGGCTCGAGAAAAGAATCTCGTGATTATGAAGGCAGCCAAGGAGGCTGGTCGGAAAGTCGTAGGGATATATTGCACCTATTGTCCTCAAGAGTTGGTTTTGGCTGCTGGTGCGATACCGGTAAGTTTGTGCGGCACCAGGGAAGCACCGATTGCCGCGGCGGAAGAACATTTGCCCCGTAACCTATGCCCATTAATCAAGTCGTCCTATGGCTTTGCGGTTACGGACACCTGTCCGTTCTTTCACTTTTCCGATCTGATTATCGGAGAAACCACTTGTGACGGAAAAAAGAAGATGTTTGAAATTATGGAGGACTTAAAGCCGGTACATGTGATGCTACTGCCCCACATAAATAATACCCCGGCAGCTTTCGAGCTGTGGGTAGACGAATTAAGACGATTGAGGCGGCGGTTGGAAGAGGAATTAAAGGTCGAGATAAGTGATGAAGATATCTGGGAAGCCATTTTCAGAGTCGACCAGGAAAAGCAGGCTATGAAGGCCATGTTTGATCTGAATCAGGCCGATCCACCTCCACTGAGTGGAATGGAACTGCTGACCGTTGCTTGGTCCCGGGGTTTTGCCAGTAATAAAGCGGAGGTGATCGATAACCTGCATAGCCTGGTCAATGAAGTCAATCTTGGCGAAAAAAAGAAAGGTAATCCGGCTCCCCGGGTACTTCTAACCGGCTGCCCGGTAGGGCTTGGAAGTGAAAAGGTCATCCGTCTCACGGAAGAATTGGGAGCTCATATCGTGGCCATGGAGAACTGCTCCGGGTATAAGACTTTGGAGCTGCAGATAGATACGACTGCTGATGACCCCCTGGTTGCCCTGGCGGAAAAATATTTGAAGATTCCCTGCTCTTGCATGAGCCCCAATCCCTACCGTTTGGAGCTAATTAATACCATGATGGATGATTTTCGGGTGGATGCGGTAATTGATCTTACCTGGCAGGCTTGTCATACCTATAATATTGAAGCACATGGTGTCGGCAAAATGGTTAAACAAAAAGGACTCCCCTATTTGCATCTGGAGAGCGATTATTCACTTTCTGATCTGGAGAGTTTGAAAGTACGCATTGAAGCAGTGTTGGAGATGGTGAGAAAATGATTGTTATCGGTATAGACATCGGTTCGGTAGCCTCAAAAGGTATTATCATCAACGGTGATGCACAACAAAGAACCATAGTCCCCACAGGATGGAGTCCCCGCGATGCTGGACTGTCCATTATTGATCAGCTTTTGGATAGGGCTGCACTGCCGCGCAGTGAGGTGGACCGCATATTTGTTACCGGTTACGGAAGGGTAGCTTTTAAGGAGGCGGATAAAACCATTACGGAGATAAAATGTCATGCTCGGGGGATAGCCCAGCTGTATCCGCAGGTTCGTACCATTATTGATATAGGCGGACAGGACAGTAAAGTGATTCGAGTTGGTGATCAGGGCCAGGTGATGGATTTTGCCATGAATGATAAATGTGCGGCAGGAACCGGACGCTTCCTGCAGGTGATGGCGGTTGCCCTGGGCTTGGATGTGAGTGAGCTGGGCGAGGCTGAAGACCCTGCTCAGATGCTGCCTATCAGCAGTATGTGTACGGTGTTTGCGGAGTCGGAAATCATTGGCTTGCTGGCCAAGGGCAATCCCAAAGGCGGCATTATTGCCGGCTTGCATCAGTCGGTGGGAAAGAGAGTGGCGGCCATGGCCAGGCGGATGGGTATCAAGGAACAGGTGGCGTTCACCGGAGGGGTAGCCATCAACCAGGGGGTGAAGCGAGCATTGGAAGAAGAGATCGGTTTTACGGTGCTGGTTTCCGAGACTTGCCAGTACACCGGTGCTCTGGGAGCGGCGTTATTGGCCCTTGAGCTTTAGAGGATAAATGCATTTTCGATATTTGTACAAAGCACACTTGGACAGTATAATTTAATTAAGAAAGGGGTGGTATGCATGAAGGCTGGAGTTCGCAACAAATTGACCGGGAAGATTGTTGAGATCAAAACAGGCGATATCATGTCCGAGGTGGTTATTCAAATGGAGGATAACATCAACATCCACATTACTTCCGTAATGACCACCGACTCACTCAAGGAAGCTGGTTTCAAAGTGGGAGATACGGCAACCGCTCTGATTAAGGCCATCAATGTGGTATTAGTGAAGTAATAATTGATCATAGTCAGACATCGGTCACCTCCGATCATGGATCGGAGGTTTTTTTGTCCCGGTTCAGATGCAAATAATCTGACCTCACAAAGGATGGACAACTCTTTTTATCATGATGTAGAATAAATCCGAGTAGAAGTTATTCGTAATATAAATAAAAGTTATAATTAACAAGGGGGATTTTGGAATGGCTGATTATCGTCAAATGTGGACCGACTTGGGGATGGACCTCGCAAAGCACGACGTGTTGTGCGAGGTGCTGCCCGAATCATTTGGGGGAGTATACCTTTCCCAGCAGAACCGCCCTCAGGGCATGGATTTCTATGATTTTGTAGTATCCGAGATACATGGGGTGAGACCCGCAGAAATGATGGAACATCAGAAGGCGGGAGGCAAAGTATTCGGGACCTTCTGCGTCTATGTTCCCGACGAGGTGGTCTTTGCGGCCGGCGGGATCGCGGCTGGACTATGCGGAGGCTCACAGTTCTGGATTTCCGGCGGAGAAAAAGTCCTGCCCGCCAACACCTGTCCATTGATCAAAGCATCGGTAGGCGCCAGGTTGGACAAGACCTGCCCCTATTTCCTGATTCCGGACATGTATGTGGGCGAGACCACCTGTGATGGGAAAAAGAAGGCTTGGGAAATATTGTCCGCCGAGGTCCCAATCCACATTATCGATATACCGCAGATGAAACGGCCCAAAGATATCACGGCCTTTGAGACCGAAATAATGGACTTCATCAAAGTAGTCGAAGATATGACCGGCAACAAGATTACCCCGGAATCGTTAGGGGAGAGCATCAAGCTCATCAACAATAAGCGTAAGGCCCTTCAGCGCCTGTATGATGCCCGGAAGGCATCCCCGGTCCCGATCAGCGGCAAGGATGTGCTCTTGGCCACCCAGATAGCCTTCTACGATGACCCCACCCGTTGTGCGGCGATGGCGAATAAACTGGCTGAAGAACTGGAAGAACGCATCAGCCGCAAAGAAGGAGTGTTCCCTGAGGATGCTTTGCGCATCATGGTAAGCGGGACTCCTATGGCTATCCCCAATTGGAAACTGCACCATGTCATCGAAACTGCCGGAGCGGCAGTGGTGGTAGAGGAATCCTGTACCGGCACCCGGTACTTTGAAAACCTGGTAGATGAAAGCGCCACCACCCTGGAGGGAATGGTGCGAGCCCTGGCGGAACGCTATATGAAGACCAACTGCGCCTGTTTTACCCCCAATCCGGGCCGAATTGAAGACATCGTCCGTTTGGCTGATGAATATCATGTAGATGGGGTTATCGATACCAATCTGCAGTTCTGCAATCTGTATTCGACCGAGAGTTACCTGGTCAAAAAAGAACTTGCCGAACGTGGTTTGCCAGTCATGCATATTGAGACCGATTACAGCGAGCAGGACTATGAGCAATTGCGGACCAGAGTCGAAGCCTTTCTGGAAATGCTGCGGAAGTAGGGTCGGAGTTTGGAAAACAACGATTATAATTGGTACATTTTATTCCCTAACCATCATGAAGGGCTGCATCTCAACAAGGAGCTGAAGGCGAGAGGTATCAAATGCACGATATCTCCAACACCCCGGGAGGCCAGCACCAGTTGCGGCATTTCCTTGATCATCCTCGAGGCCGATCTGGAAGTTGCCAGACAGCTCATCGAGGAACGGGGGATAAATATAGAGAAGTTCATCCGTTTGCCCAAAAAGAAATGGGACTACCGGAGCTGTTAATCAACCTGTAAGGCTATATCCCAGTTGGTATAGCCTTACAGATTTTAAACCATCAAATGAAAGGATGATAATATGAGCAGAACTGTTGACGCCCGGGGACTTACCTGTCCACAGCCGGTCATCCTGACCAAACGAGTCATGGATGAAAAAACTGGTGAAGAAATCGTAACCCTGGTGGATAATCCAACCTCCTTTGAAAATGTATGCAAGCTTGCAAAAAGTCAGGGGTATGCCTTTACAGTTGAAGAGCTGGGACCAGAGCACCATATTCATATGTCCAAAGAACCCGATCAGCCAACCGCAGCCGCAGCTTTATCAGCCGACATCGCTATTTTGATAAAATCACAGTTCTTTGGCGATGGTAGTGATGAGTTGGGGACACTATTGATGAAGAGTTTCCTTTATACCTTGACGGAATCGGCTTTCAATATCAGCCACATCATATTGGCTAATGGCGGTGTGTATTTAAGCACCGAGGGATCACCGGTTTTAGATTATTTGCAGAACATGGAAGAGAAGGGTGTACAAATATTGTCCTGTGGAACCTGTCTGGATTTTTATTGCTTGAAAGAAAAACTACGGGTTGGTTCGGTTTCCAACATGTATACCATCGCCGAAACCTTGTGCCAGGCTGGAAAAACTCTGGTGTTCTAGGGTACTGACCCTAGGAAATTATTTCATCAACCTTAATGGAGGTAAAAGCGATAAACGGTGAAGAGGCATGGGGACGGTTC
>CAZDND010000005.1:31818-35537 GCA_964506825.1 uncultured Syntrophothermus sp. | reverse complement strand
CCCCCATGGGAGGGAAGGTGCCAATTCCTGCAGGAAGTGATTCCTGGGAGATGAGAGGGGATTTTCTGGTTAAGGAAGGCCTCTTGTCATGAGAGGCTGTTTTTTATTTTAGGGGAGGAGAACGCCGCAGTGGGAATTGATTTATTAACGGAACTATCCAAAAGAATACTGATTTTGGACGGGGCTATGGGTACTATGCTGCAGCGCCAGGGATTGGGACGGGGGCAGTGTCCAGAGATCTTTAACCTGGTTCAGCCACAGGTTTTGGAGGATGTTCACCGGGCTTATGTTGATGCCGGAAGCGACATTATCCAGACCAACACTTTTGGCGCCAATCGCTTTAAATTGGCCGAATATGGATTGGATGACAAAGTAAAAGAAATTAATTCCCGGGCAGTCGAAATCGCCCGACGGGCGGCCGGGGACCGGGCATTGGTGGCCCTTTCAGTCGGTCCTTCCGGGAGATTGTTCAAGCCTATGGGGGATGTGGAATTTGATGAACTATATGAGGGATTTGCCCTCCAATGCAAAGCGGCCGAAATGGCTGGCGCAGACCTGATTTCCATAGAAACTATGACCGATATAGCGGAACTGCGAGTGGCGGCGATCGCTGCCTTGAGCAGTACAAATCTGCCGGTGCTGGCACATCTGACCTTTGAACCGGACGGACGGACCCTGATGGGTACGGATCCGGTCACGGCGGTCCTAATCCTGGAAGCCCTGGGGGTAACTGCGGTCGGGGCCAACTGTTCAGGCGGTGCCGGCCAGCTGCTGCCCATCATTGAGACCATGGCGAAAAACACCGGCAAATACGTATCCGTTCAGCCCAACGCAGGGATGCCGGTTTTAATAGGTGACGAAACGGTATTCCCGGAAAGCCCGGAAGATATGGCTAAAAATGCCCTGGCCTTGCGAGAGGCGGGGGCCAATATTGTTGGAGGTTGCTGCGGGACGACTCCGGAACATATCCGGGCGATAGCGGCAGCCCTGAAGGGAATGCCGCCGGTGCAGCTGGAAGCCCCGGCGGTCTGGGCGCTCTGTTCCAGAACCCGCCACGTTATATTGGCGGATGACCGCTATCCAGCTTTTATCGGAGAAAGAATCAATCCTACCGCCCGCAAGGTGCTGGCTCAGGATATCAGAGACGGACACATGGAGGCGGTGGTGGAAGAGGCCCGCAAACAGGTGGAAGCGGGAGCGCCCATACTGGATGTCAACATGGGGGTTCCAGGCATCGACGAGCCTGAAGCCATGACTAAGGCCGTAGGAGATATACAGGCGGCAATTGATGTGCCGATTGCCATAGACTCAACGAATCAGGCAGCGATTGAGGCCGCTCTTAAAAAATATGTGGGGCGCCCGCTCATCAACTCCACCACCGGAGAAGATGCCAATATGGAGATGATTTTACCATTAGCCAAGAAATACGGTGCAGCGGTGCTGGGGTTGTGCCTGGACGGAAGTGATATTCCCAACAGTTCCGCCGGCAGGTTGGCAATTGCTGAAAAAATCCACCGAAAAGCGTTGGAGGTTGGATTACGGGATCAGGATATCATGATAGATTGTTTGGTGAAAACCGCCGGCGCTGAGCAGGATCAGGTGATGGAAACCCTGGCTACGGTGCAAATGGTTAAAAAGCAGCTGGGTTTAAAGACGGTTCTAGGGGTCAGCAATGTGTCCCACGGCCTTCCTGCCCGGGATATCCTCAATTCCGCTTATCTGGCTATGGCCCTGGCGGCGGGGTTGGATCTGGCGATCATGAATCCATTTGACGAGAGGATGCAGGAAACAGTCCGCGCATCAGCGGTACTGATGAACCGAGACCCGTATGCGGCAGCCTATATTGAAAAATATAAGGGATTCCAGGCTGCGGTTCGCCGGCCGGCAGCCTCAGAACCTGTCCCGGAAGCCAAGGGAGAGGAGCAGCCGGTCCCGGTTGATAAAACTGCCGACCCCATAAAGGAAGCGATTATAAAAGGCCGAAAAAGCCAGATCATAGACCTGATCAAGGTGGCGCTGGATGAGGGACAGGAAGCCATGGAGATTGTCAATGAGCGGCTCATTCCTGGGATCGAGGAGGTTGGAGAACTCTATGACCGCAAAACCTACTTCTTGCCTCAGCTAATGCTGTCGGCGGAGACGATGAAGGAAGGTTTCGGCTTTTTGAAACCATTGATGTCCAGGGAGAGCCAGGAGGAAAAGGGGACGATAATTCTGGCAACGGTCGAAGGGGACATTCATGACATCGGCAAGAATATTGTGAGCATAATGCTGGAGAATTACGGCTACAAGATCGTGGATTTGGGCAAGGATGTACCTGCCCGGGACATCGTAAGCAAGGCAGTTGAAATGCAGGCCGATATCATTGGATTAAGCGCGCTGATGACTACCACCATGCCCAGGATGAAGGAAGTAATTGAGCTGGTCAGGAATCAGAACCTCCCGGTAAAGGTCATTGTGGGAGGCGCGGTGTTGACTCAGGATTACGCGGACAAGATAGGCGCCGACGGTTTTTCGGGGGATGCCCGGGCGGCGGTGCAAAGTGTAAAGAAACTTATGAATGAAGGGTAAGGGGGATTTCGGGCAGATGGGAGTTAAGAAGAGTTACGAAGAAATCAACGAAAAAATCAGACGCGGCCAGGCGGTAGTGGTTAATGCCGAAGAGGTCATTGGAATCGTGGCGGAAAAGGGTATCGCAAAAGCCGCTCGGGAGATCGATGTTGTCACTACCGGCACCTTTGGCCCCATGTGTTCTTCGGGGGCGTTTTTAAATTTCGGTCACTCGAATCCTCGGATCCGGATGCAGAAGGTATGGATGAACGGTGTAGAAGCCTACTCGGGCATTGCAGCTGTTGACGCTTATCTGGGAGCTACCCAGCTGCCCGACAGTGACCCCGAGAACAAGGTGTTCCCAGGCAGATTCAGTTATGGCGGCGGCCACGTCATCCACGACCTGGTGGCCGGCAAAGAGATCCGTATGGAAGCCACCAGCTACGGGACTGACTGCTACCCTCGCCGGAAAATAGAAACCACCATCACCCTGGATAGTATCAATGAGGCATTTTTGTTTAATCCCCGCAATGCCTATCAGAATTATAACTGCGCTGTAAATGTCAGCGAACACACGATCTATACTTACATGGGGATACTCAAACCCCGCATCGGCAACGCCAGCTATTCTACTGCGGGACAGCTAAGCCCGTTACTGAATGATCCTTTTTACCGGACCATCGGATTGGGGACCCGCATATTTTTGGGAGGCGGGGTAGGATATGTTGCCTGGCCGGGAACCCAGCACCATCCCAATGTTGAGCGCAATGAATTAGGGGTCCCCACCGGGGGAGCGGGTACCTTAGCTCTGATCGGCGACCTCAAGCAAATGAAACCCGAATGGCTGGTGGGAGCCAGCTTCCTTGGATACGGAGCTTCACTGATAGTAGGTATCGGTATTCCGATTCCGATTTTGGATGAGGAGATGCTGAGATATACCGCGGTTAGGGATGAAGACATCGTCTGCCCGATAACCGATTACAGTGATGCCTATCCCAACCGCAAACCAGGGAATTTGGGCCTGGTCAGCTATAAGGAACTGAAGAGCGGTAAGATAACCATTGACGGCAAGAAGGTGCCGACCACCTCGCTGTCCAGCTACCCCAAAGCCAGGACCATCGCCAACACCCTCAAAGGCTCGGCCGGCAATCTGGTGGAGTGGTACGACG
>CAZDND010000005.1:24143-31808 GCA_964506825.1 uncultured Syntrophothermus sp. | reverse complement strand
GGAGTGTTAAAAGAGTGGATTAAGTCCGGCCGGTTTGAATTGACGGTCCCGGTGGCTCCGCTGCCATCCGCAGACAGCCCGGTCGTGGTCAATTCCCTGGTGGAACGCGAGCCTGGCGGCTCCAGTGACGGGAGGTGATGGGAAATGTACAAAAGTCGTATCGTGTGCTTTTTCTCTGAAGCCCAGTCGGAACAGCCGATCATTTATAGATTGGTCAAAGACCATGATTTGATAATCAACATCCTCAAAGCTGACATCAATCCCCGCAAGGAAGGGTATCTGGTGGTTGAACTGGCGGGGAAGAAAAAGAATTATAATGCCGGGATTGCTTTCCTAAAGGACGTGGGGGTCAGAGTGGAGCCCCTCAGCCAGACCATCGTCTGGCAGCCGGAAAAATGCACCCAGTGCGGAGCATGCACTTCCTTCTGCCCTACCAACGCTTTGCAGATGGATCGCTCCACCATGGAGGTCAGCTTTGACAACACCAAATGCGTGGTTTGCGAGATGTGTCTGGATTGCTGTCCCACCCGGGCAGTAGTGGTCCATTTCGATGTGGCCTCGACGCCTCAGAACCAATGACCAAAGAGTACGTAACCCGGACCTATCGCGAACTGCATCAAGGCGAGAACCTGGTTTATTTCAGGGTCAATTATAAACAGACTGATCTGGATATTGGTATTGCCAGCAGCGCCTACACGCCTGCTTTGGAGGACAAGGTTCTGCGTCAGGTGATGCGCCGGCGAGGCGAACTGGAAGCATATATAGAAAAGCATTCGGAATTCCTGCGGTCGCTGATGCCGGTACCGCTCATGCCAGGTGCGCCGGAAATAGCTCGGAAAATGGCAGTGGCTGCTTCCGTGGCCGGGGTGGGGCCGATGGCGGCCGTGGCCGGCACCCTGGCCGAATATATAGGCCAGTGGCTCTCCCGGACATCTGCGGAAGTAATTGTTGAAAACGGGGGTGACCTGTACATCAACACAGCTGTTGAAAGAAGGGTAGCCATTGCAGCGGGTGCGTCGCCCTTAAGTCAAAGGGTAGCCATCAAGGTCGACCCGGCGGAATCTCCGTTGGGCATCTGTACCTCCTCGGGTACTGTCGGGCCATCCCTGAGTCTCGGCCGGGCTGATGCCGCAATAGTCAAGGCTCCCAGCGCAGCGCTGGCAGATGCGGTAGCCACCGCTCTGGGAAACCGGGTTCAGAATCAGGATGACGCGGAGGCTGCCGTGCGATGGGCGCAGGGCATCCGTGGAGTCACCGGCGCGATGGTTATTAAAGGAGAGCGTTTGGCGGTTTGGGGCAAAATGGAAATCATCGCTCTTGATTAGAGTCGCATGCGGGATATGAAGGGAGTGGAGAGAATGGAAGCATCGATGATAGCGGAAAGACTGGCCGAATGGATCAGGATCCAAACGACCGCAGCCGGAGCCCGGGGAGTGGTGCTGGGAATTAGTGGAGGGATCGATTCGGCGGTAGTAGCGGGGCTCGCCGTAAGGGCTTTTCCCGATACTACTCTGGGTATCTGTCTGCCCTGTCAGACGCGACAGGAGGATATCGACCATGCTGATTTGGCAGCCAAGGCGATTGGCTTTGAATACCGGACAGTGGATTTGCTGCCGGTTTACGATTGTTTTAAGAGTCAGCTGGCTGGAGATGGAGAGCATCATGCCTTGGCTCTAGCCAACATCAAGCCGCGGCTTCGCATGACCACTCTATATTACTACGCCCAGCAAAGGAATTACCTGGTGTTGGGAACTGGAAATCGTTCTGAGCTGACCATTGGCTACTTCACCAAGTATGGGGATGGTGGGGCTGACCTGCTGCCTATCGGCGGACTGGTAAAGGCCCAGGTTGTGGAACTTGCCAAGCACCTGGGAGTTCCCGAACCGATCATAAATAAACCCCCTTCGGCAGGCCTGTGGGAGGGACAGACTGATGAAGGTGAAATCGGGATTTCATATGCCGACCTGGACCAATACATACTGCTTGGAAAGGGCTCAAATGAGGTTAAAGACAAGGTTGATAAGATGCGGATCACTACCGAACATAAGCGAAGTCCGATTCCTATTGGAGTCTTTTAGGGCGACTGGTTATAACGGGTTGGGTGGTTGATGTAGCCACCGAGCCTATGATAAAATAGTTGCATTGCGGAATAAAGGGGAGTTTTTTATGTCCGGTCATTCAAAATGGGCCAATATTAAACACAAAAAAGCGCGTACCGATGATAAGAAAGGCAAGGAGTTCACCAAGCTCGGCAAGGAGCTGATACTGGCAGCCCGGGCTGGGGGCGGCGATCTGGAGGGTAATTCACGTCTGAAGCTTTTGGTTCAAAAAGCAAAAGCAGCGAATATTCCCAACGAGAATATCGCCCGGGCCATCAAGCGCGGAACCGGTGAAATTGAAGGCGATGTCATTGAGGAAATGAACTATGAGGGGTATGGCCCTGGAGGTTCGGCGATCTTACTGGAAATCGCCACCGATAATCGTAACCGTACCGCTTCTGATATCCGTCATCTGTTTTCCAAGTATGGTGGTAATTTGGGAGAAACCGGCTGTGTGGGCTGGATGTTCAAACGGTGCGGCCTGTTGGAACTCAATACCGAGGATCTGAAATGGGCAATTGAGGATATCGAATTGATGGCTATCGATGCCGGAGCAGCAGATATCCGTCAGGAAGATGGCAGCCTGGAAATCATAACCGAGGTGGATTCCTTTGAGGCGGTCAAGAGCCAACTGGAGAAAGAGGGCGGATTTGCCTGGGAGTTCTCCGATATCACCATGATACCCGAGAACACGGTTGATGTCCTGGATTTTGAGGTGGCACAGAAACTGGTCAGATTGATAGATGCCTTGGAAGACCATGATGATGTTCAGGAGGTATACTCCAACTTTTCCATTCCGGACGATATCATGAATCAGCTTCAGTAGTGGCGAGGTAATGACATAACCGAAGGAAAGGCTTGTTATTGAGTTCCGGATCGGTTGGGGGGACAGGGAACTTGGCATCAAGCTTTTTTTGTATTCTGTAAACAGCCCGGCTACAGAAGAAATTGGCTTCGAAGAATAATCCCAGAGCCAACCTGATTGGAAATGGCGTTGGAATCCTTCAATTTGAAACCCGGCAGGATGTTCGGGTCAAATGGAGAATCTCTTTAAGATGGAAAATAGTGAGCTTAAGGATCTTTCAGGAGCCTTAAAGGAAGCAGCCGCGGAACGGTTGATGGAGAAAAAATGCTGGTATTAGGCTTTGATCCCGGGACAGCGCTGACCGGATATGGACTGGTCCGCAAACAGGGTTCCAGCTTGAATCCGCTGGAATACGGAGTCATTCGTACATCATCCAAGGATAGACTGCCGACCCGTTTGGCAGGGATTTACCGCGGAATCCAGGAACTGCTGGATCGATATCAACCGGACGCGGTGGCGGTGGAGGAGCTTTTTTTTAATAGTAATGTGAAGACATATTCTTCGGTCAGTCAGGCAAGGGGAGCCATCCTCCTGACCGTGGCCTTGAGGGATATTGAGATTTATGAGTATACCCCGTTGCAGGTCAAACAGGCGGTGGTTGGTTATGGCCGGGCGGAAAAAAACCAGGTCCAGAGAATGGTCAAGTCAATCCTCCGGATGGAGGACGTAGTCCACCCGGATGACGCTGCTGACGCTCTGGCGATCGCCATATGCCATATACATTCCTACCGGGGAGAGGGACTTAAATGATATCATTTATCAGGGGTCAACTGGCTGAATTGGGAACCGAAACTGCCATAGTCGATGTCAATGGGATCGGCTATGAGGTGTCGATGCACCAGCGTGCCATGAGGGCGATGCCCGCCTTGGGACAGGAGGTCACCATTTATACCCGCATGCAGATCAGCGACAATGACGTTAAGCTATATGGGTTTTTATCGGGTGTTGAAATGGAGCTTTTCCAGAGGCTTAACATGATCAACGGAATCGGTCCCCGGGTGGCCCTGGCGGTCCTGGGGAGGTTTGCACCGGATGAGTTCTACCGGGCGGTGAGCTTTCAAGACCTGAAGGCTTTGATGACCGTTCCAGGGATCGGCAAGAAAAACGCCGAAAGATTGGTATTCGAATTGAAAGACCGCATCCCGGTGACAGGAGCGGTGGATACGGTGGTGGCCTCTGAGGCTGAGGCTCTTTGGGAAGCCCTGCAAAGCCTGGGCTACAGCCGGGGGGAGGTTTTCCCTCACATACTGAGTGTATTAAATAGCGGTGAGAAACACAGTCTGGAGGACAACCTGCGCATGGTGTTGAAATCGAAAGGCCTTAGAAAAGGTTAAGGACTGCTGGGTTAGGAGTAAATAATGAATGATAGATTGGTAACCTCCCGCCTTAGTGAGGAGGATGGGATCGAATCTCATATCCGACCGATGCTATTACAGGAGTATATCGGCCAGCAGAGGGTCAAGGAAAATGTAGCAGTGTTTATCAAGGCGGCCCGAGAGCGCAAAGAACAGTTGGACCATGTGCTTTTGAGTGGTCCTCCAGGATTGGGCAAGACTACGCTGGCGTCAATTATTGCCAATGAGATGAATCGGCCCGTCCGTAGAACCTCAGGCCCGGCTATAGAGAGACCTGGTGATCTGGCGGCAATCCTCACCAACCTGGAACCTGGAGAGGTGCTGTTCATTGACGAGATTCATCGCTTAAACCGAACCGTGGAGGAGATATTGTATCCGGCCATGGAAGATTATGCCCTGGATATAGTTATCGGCAAGGGCCCCAGTGCCCGCACCCTGAGGCTGGATCTGCCCCCCTTTACACTGGTGGGAGCCACGACCAGGCCGGGTCTGCTCACCGCCCCGCTGAGGGACCGGTTTGGCATAGCTTGTCGATTGGAATTTTATGCCCCTGAGGAACTGAGTGAGATACTGCTTAGGGCTGCGCGGATCCTCAACATCGAGATCGATCCGGGTGGGGCTCGTGAAATTGCTCGCAGAGCCAGAGGGACTCCCCGGATTGCCAACCGGCTCCTCCGAAGGGTTCGCGATTATGCTGAGGTCAAAGGTGACGGAGTCATCGACGCCCGGGTGGCCAAAATCGGCTTGGAAATGCTGGAAGTCGATGAGGAAGGACTGGACAACCTGGATCGTACGATCTTGTCGACGATTATTATCAAATTTGGGGGCGGCCCCGTGGGCCTGGATACCTTGGCGGCGGCCGTTTCCGAGGAGTCGGACACCCTGGAGGATGTCTACGAACCTTTTCTGCTTAAACTGGGATTTATTCAGCGCACGCCCCGGGGAAGGATTGCCACTCCCCGGGCCTATTATCACATTGGGCATCCACTGCCCCCGTCCATGGGCGAGGGACAACTGTTTGCGGAGACCATAGAATGAAAGTACTGATGCATGTATGCTGCGGTCCCTGTGCCTCTTTTCCCTTGCCGGATCTCTTGAAAGAGGGGCATGAGGTCTACACGCTTTTTTATAACCCAAATATTCACCCCTACACGGAGCATGAGCGCCGCCGCCAAGGATATCTGGCTCTGGTGGATCATTATCGGGTATCGTCTATCGAATTGGCTGGGTTCGATCCTGAGCCATATTTGCAGGCGATTGCTTTCAGGGAAAATCAACGGTGCCGCATCTGCTATCAGCTGCGGTTGGAAAAGGCAGCGGAGGTGGCCCGCAAGGGAAAGTTTGATGCATTTACCTCATCTCTGCTGATCAGTCCTCATCAAAAACATGAGATGATCAGGGAAATCGGTGAAAACTGCGCTGAAAAATATAAGGTGCCCTTCCTTTACCGGGATTGGCGTCCTAATTATCGGGATTCCGTGCAGGAATCCCATCGGCTGGAGCTGTATAGACAATCCTGGTGCGGATGTCTGTATAGCGAATGGGAGAGATATCGGCCGCGGGAAGGGAAGGGTTAAAGACTTGAATTTCTGGCAAGGCTGGCCGCAATTGCTCATGACCCTGGGCGCTGGCTTGTTTCTGGCGGGAGTAATCATTCATTTGATGCAGCGTTTTCAGGTGAATTGGCGCTTGCCAGGGGATATATTTTGGCAAAAAGGAAATTTAACGGTATTCTTTCCCCTGGCCACGTGTATCATCATCAGCATTCTGCTGACGGTGTTGGTCAACCTAATATGGAGAAAGTAAAAACAGGCTATTCATGTCAAGCGGCCCAAAGGAATTCGACAGGAGAGAGGTGGCGGTATGGTGCAAGCACCGGAACAGATTTCTTGGACAAACAGAGAAGCGCAGGAAGAAGTAAAAAGGTTCATGTCGGCAATATCGGCTGTGGGCATCAATTTGGACGACCTGGTGGAATCAACTCCCCGCTCCTGGAGGGAGAGGGAACGAGCCAAGAATATGGCTCTAACCCTGGCAAACAACCCTGAGATGGTGGCGCACCTAAGGGACAATCCGGATTCAGTTCCCTGGAAGTGGCTGGAGGAACTCAAGCTGGATCCTGGTTTTTTCCAAAGGTTCAGTAAATACATCAAAGCCATCATAATAATTATGAGCCAACCTTATCCCGTTTTAGGGTCTATGACCAGACCTTGGGTGGGAGGCGATGTCTGATGCCGACTATCAAAGCCTTGGTGCTGGAAAAAGTTGGACAACGGATCACTGTATTGACTGAGAAGGGAGAATTCAAGAAATACTATCATTCCCAGGATGTGGAAGTGGGCGAGATGGTCGTTAAGTGGCAGCTGCTCACGATAGCAATCTACATCATACTGGGGCTGGTACTTTTCGCGCTGGCGGTGTTCATGTTCAATATATTGCTGGGGTCGAGTTAATTGGCGGCAAGGGTTGGCTAAACCGATAGGGGGACAGTCATTGCCAGCAAAGTTTTCACAGCGATGGATTTACTAAAAAACTGTTCCAGCAAAGGACATTAATGATTGATGGAATATCACCTGCTGCACCAACAGCAGAGATATGAGAGATTAGCATGGACCGCTATGATATAAAAGACTATGACTTCCATTTGCCGCCGGGTCAAATTGCCCAATATCCGGCTGTTCCCCGGGACCACTCCCGACTTTTGGTTGTTGACCGGCAAATGAAGACCCTGGAGGATAGAAAGTTTTATCAACTGACCGACTATCTGACGTCCGAGGATATATTGGTCCTGAACGAGACCAAGGTTATTCCCGGACGTCTTTCAGGGGTAAAACAAGGTACGGGTGGTCGGGTGGAAATCTTGTTGCTGAGGCGGCAGGGGGAAGATTGGGAATGCCTGGTCCGGCCAGCCCGCCGCCTGAAAAGGGGAACCAGATTAGTCTTCGGGCAAGGTCGGATGTTTGGCGATATCATTGACGATCTGGATATGGCTGGAGGCAAGCTAATCCGCTTCAGCGGTTTTGAGGACTGGGATAATATCCTTAATGGGTTGGGGCAGATGCCCTTGCCGCCGTATCTTAACCGGCAGGCCGAACCCGGGGATCTGGATGATTACCAGACTGTATATGCCCAGACAGCCGGGTCTGCAGCGGCACCTACCGCAGGACTTCATTTTACTTCCGAACTGCTGGCGCAACTTGATGCCAGAGGGGTTGAGATAGTCAAGGTTACCCTGCACGTGGGCTTAGGTACCTTTCGCCCGGTGGAAACCACCGACATCCGGGATCACAGGATGCATGCCGAGGTGTATGAATTAAGGAAGGAGTCGGCCGAACGGTTGAACCTG
>CAZDND010000005.1:11136-24133 GCA_964506825.1 uncultured Syntrophothermus sp. | reverse complement strand
AACTACATCGGTGCGTACCCTGGAAACCACCTGGGTACCGGAAAAGGGTTTCGTTCCCGGTATCGGAGAAACATCCATTTTTATTTATCCCGGATACAGGTACCAGGCCGTCGACCGACTTATCACCAATTTTCACTTGCCCAGATCGTCATTGTTGATGCTGGTATACGCTTTTGGCGGGCGAGATCTGATGCGGCATGCATACGAGCAGGCGATTGCCAGCGGATATCGATTTTATAGTTACGGTGATGCCATGCTGATCATCTGAGGAACTTAAGAAAATGGCTGATATAGGGACCGATAAACGGGACAGCTGAGAATGCATTACCCCCTAACCACTTTATAAACGAGGAGCGTATATGCCTTATTTCGAGCTGAGGAGCGGATGCTCCCATAAAACCGCCCGCCTGGGGAGGCTGGACACCCCCCATGGAGTTGTGGAGACGCCGGTATTTATGCCGGTTGGGACCCAGGCCACAGTAAAGACTCTATCCCCCGATGATTTATATCAGATAGGCACGGATATTGTACTGGCCAACACCTATCACCTGAATTTGCGACCGGGGGCCGACATCGTGCGCCGCGCCGGAGGACTGCATGATTTTATGAATTACCAACGGCCGATTCTTACTGACAGCGGTGGATTCCAGGTTTTCAGCCTGGCGAGATTGCGCAAGATATCTGAAGAAGGGGTCCAGTTCAATTCGCACATCGACGGTTCCCGGCATTTTCTTTCATCGGAGACGGCTATCGCCATTCAGGAATCTCTGGGGGCGGACATTATCATGTGTTTCGATGAATGTACCCCTTACCAAAGTTCTTATGAATATACCGAGCAGGCCATGGAGAGGAGCACCCGCTGGGCGGCTCGCTGCAAACAAGCTCATCAAAGAAAGGATCAAGCCTTGTTTGGAATCATCCAGGGCGGAATATATGATGATCTAAGGATTAGGAGCCTGGAAGGCTTGATAGACCTGGATTTTCCCGGATATGCAGTGGGAGGACTCAGCGTAGGTGAGACCAAACCGGAGATGTACCGGGTCCTCGACCTTCTCGAGAGCCATTTACCGGCGGACAAGCCCCGGTATCTGATGGGCGTGGGGGAACCGGAGGATTTGCTGGCAGGAGTGGAGCGGGGGATCGATATGTTTGACTGCGTCACTCCCACCAGGTTGGCCCGGCACGGCACAGCCTACACCTCCTTGGGCAAACTGACCGTGCGCAATGCGGTATATGCTGAGGATTTTTCTCCCCTGGATGAATCCTGCTCCTGCGATGTCTGCCGCAAATACTCCCGGGCCTACCTGCGGCATCTGTTTAAGAGCCATGAAATATTAGGTTTGAGATTGTTGAGTTATCATAACGTACATTTTCTGGTAGAATTGATGAGGGATATCCGGGAAGCATTGAAAAATGACCGGTTCAGCGACTTCCGCGATGATTTCCTAAGCAAGTATCAAACCAGGAGAGGGGTGAACTTATAATATGCCAATCAATTTTATGGTGGGACAACCAGGCTACACTGAGAGCTGGCTCGGGTCCATGGCTTTTCTGGCCTTATTTTTTGTTGTTTTTTATATCCTGATTATTATGCCGCGCAAGAAGCAGGAGAAGCAGCATGACGAGTTGGTGCAAAATCTCAAACCGCGTGATAAAATAATTACCATTGGCGGGGTTTATGGGGAAGTCAAGAAGGTCAAGGACAAGACTTTTATCATCAAGACCTCAGAAACCGGGGAACTAGAGGTTTTGAAGAGCGCTGTTGCCCAAATGCAGCCTGAAGACTAGAGGTGGTATGCTATCGTAAATGTACAGGATGTTAAGGACAATCCCTGGGTAAAAATGATGATATCCAAAGGCAATGAATATCTCGGGGCGATTGGTTACACGGATCATGGGAAGGTCCATGTTTCCCTCGTTTCGGACCTTTGTTATGATATCCTTCTTCAGCTGAAGGCACCGGAAAGGGAGACTCAGCTGGCAGCGATTGCTGGATACATGCATGATATAGGGAATGTTATCAATCGCATCGGGCACTCTCAGACCGGGGCCCTGCTGGCCATGGACATTCTAAAAGAGATGGGGATGCCGGACGAAGAAATTGCGGTGGTGGCGTCGGCAATCGGGAATCATGATGAGGGCAGCGGTTCGCCAGTAAGCAGGGTTGCTGCGGCTTTGATCCTGGCTGATAAGGCCCACGTTCATCGTTCCAGGGTCAGAAACCGTGAAATGTCAGCCTTTGATATTCACGACCGGGTCAACTATGCGGCTAATGAATCTATCCTGAGGGTCGACGGCGAGGCCAAGGTAATCACCATGGATCTCTCCATCGATACCGAGATTTGTCCTGTAATGGAGTATTTTGAGATTTTTCTGAGCAGAATGGTTATGTGCCGTCGGGCGGCTTCCTTTCTGGGATGCAAGTTCGCCTTGCTCATAAACGGGGCTAAGCTTATCTAGCCGGATTTTGAAACCTTTGGGAGGGGGAAGACCAATGCAGAAAGTCAATGCCACCAGCCTGGTCAAATTATTGACTTTAGTTCTAGCGGTGGCTCTGGTGGCGGGATTTAGTTACGGGCCCATATCCGAGCGGATCAACTTGGGGCTCGATTTAAGAGGCGGGTTGCATGTAGTAATGGAGGCCCAGGAAAAGGCGGGGCAGACCATTACCGAGGATACAATCACCAAGACCATTGGGGTGCTGCGCAATCGGGTTGACCAGCTGGGTGTTGCCGAGCCCATAATCCAGGCAGTAGGTAACAGCCGGGTAATTATCGAACTGCCCGGGGTGCAGGATCCGGAAGCGGCCGCGGATTTCATTGGTCAGACGGCGGAACTGACCTTCAGGGATGAAACCGGCAAGGTGGTTTTAAGCGGGGCCAATCTCAAAAACGCTGTGGCGGAGCTCGACCCCCAGACAGGAGAGGCCCAGGTATCCCTCGAGTTTGACGTGAAGGGCGCTGAGATATTCAAGGAATTTTCCTCGAAGAATATCGGCAAAAACATGGGTATTTACTTGGATGAAGAGATGTTTAGCAACCCGGTTATCTCGGAGACCATACCCAATGGGATGGCAAGGATATCGGGAGGTTTTGAAGACCTCAAGGCTGCTGAAGATACCGCCGTCCTCTTGCGTTCGGGAGCTTTGCCGGTCAGCATGACTATTGCTGAAAAGAGAACCGTAGGCCCTATGCTGGGCAGCGATTCGCTGGCTAAGAGTGTCAAGGCCGGGATAATAGGCATCATTATGATATTTGTATTCATGGTTGGTTATTATCGGGTGCCGGGACTAGTGGCCGTAGTGTCCCTGGTGCTCTATTCCTGTATCGTCTTATGGGTGATGGTACTGCTAAAGGCAACCCTGACCTTGCCGGGCATCGCCGGCTTTATATTATCTATTGGCATGGCAGTCGATGCGAACATCATCATCTATGAGCGCATCAAGGATGAAATGAGGCACGGCAAGACTCTGAAGGCCGGCATTGACTCCGGTTTCAGCCGGGCTTTCTGGACCATCTTCGACTCTAACGTGACCACTTTGATCGCCGCAGGAGTTTTGATGTACTTTGGAACCGGGTCTATCAAAGGATTTGCGGTAATCCTGGCTATAGGGATCATTTCCAGCATGTTCACTGCCATCACCTTTACCCGCGGGGTATTGAAGCTGGC
This sequence comes from uncultured Syntrophothermus sp., assembly GCA_964506825.1. Taxonomy (GTDB): domain Bacteria; phylum Bacillota; class Syntrophomonadia; order Syntrophomonadales; family DTU052; genus JAAYDA01. The sequence goes on along the minus strand of CAZDND010000005.1, from coordinate 20,464 downwards.
GGCTGACGTTTGGTCAAAAACCGAATTCTATTTGGCGTAAGGGGGATTGACGATGAGTGTAACCAAGTTTCGAAAATACTTTTATATCTTTTCACTGGTGCTGATAATCCCCTCGATCGTCTCACTGTTATTCCAGGGGCTCAATCTGGGCATCGACTTTACTGGGGGGTCGCTGCTGCACCTGAAATTTGAAAAGACCGTATCTATGGCGCAGGTAAGGGGGGTCATGGATGGGCAAGGTGCAGGCCAAGGGGCGGTCATACAAAAATCCGGGGATAATGAGTACATAATCCGTACCCACGATCTTGCTCAGGAAGAAAGCAACCAGCTGATGCAAAGCTTCAGCGAAAAACTGGGCGGAATGGAGATTTTGCGCAACGAGAAGGTAGGTCCGACCATCGGCAAGGAGTTGACCCAAAAAGCCCTGATGTCCGTGGGAATAGCGTGCCTTCTTATGCTGATCTACATCACCTTCCGGTTCGAGTTTAAATTTGGACTGGCAGCCATAATTGCCCTATTGCAGAATGTGATTATAGTGGCCGGCGTGTTTTCGATTTTTCAGTGGGAGGTCGATAGTGCCTTCGTAGCAGCGCTTTTAACCATCTTGGGATATTCGATCAATGACACCATAGTGGTCTTCGACCGGATCCGGGAGAATCTCAAAAACCGCCGCAAGGAGACCTACGATGTTATTGTCGATAAAAGCATTCTGCAGACCATCAACCGTTCAATTAACACGGTTTTAACAGTGGTGTTCTGCCTCCTGGCCTTGCTGCTCATCGGCGGTTCCACCATCAAGTTCTTTATTCTGGCCATGTTGATTGGAATCGTGTTAGGCTGTTATTCATCGATATTTGTGGCCAGCCCTATCTGGTACGATCTAAAAACCAGGGAAAACTGACCCGATTGCTAGTATCAGGAGCCTGCCGGTAAGCAGGCGACCGACGGGACGAATGGCAGCTATTTGGCGGGACTTCCAGATGGAAGTTCCGCTATCTATTTTGCCTTGGGGAAACGGCGGGCATAAGTCAGCCGGATGCGGTTGATAAACGGCTTGCAGGTGATGGCTCCTCAGTTGATTTGTAGACGGAAGCGAGCCGCTTGGTTACAATGTAGAAAGAAAAGAGAAGAGGTGAATTACCATGCAGGCATATCTGATTGGGGCGCTGGTATCGATAGTTCTGATGGTTATGTTTATATTTCAGAACCAGCAGCAGGTAATGATTTCTTTCCTGACCTTCACGTCGCCGAAGATATCTGTGGGGCTGGTGATCCTGTTGGCGGCGGTCTTAGGATCTTTGATCGTATTCATGATTGACGGTTTCCGCCACCTGAGAACGGTTAAAGAACTGAAGGAAGAAAAGGTGAAGGCAAAGAGACTGCAGCACGAATTGGACAAAGCCAAGCCGCCGGTCAATCCGCCAGGGGATTCTCAATAGGCTGGGGATGGACGCAAAGAATGATAGGGGTCGGTATCCGCGTGTAAACCGCAGGTGGTTAAAATCGGATAATTTGCCGAATGGCCTATAAAATGGATAATATCACCCGCTTTGCTGGATTTTTTGGTGTGCCTGCGCTGGGGCATCGCCTGATTGCAGGAGTGGCATACAGACCTTCGAAATCGGACCGAGATCCTAAAATCATGGTCTTCAGCGATGCGCAAATCAACAAGGCGGGGATCTGATCACCGACTGAGGTATCCTCAGTCTTTTTTTAGAATTATTTCGGGGAGCCGGTTATGCGTAAAAATGAATGTTGGGCTGTAATACCAAATGAATCTTCGCCAGATCAAGTTGCCAGACTGATGCAGGATATTTCGGTGTCAAGAATCATGGCTGAACTGCTGGTTAATCGGGGTATATCTGAATCGGATGCAGCCAGGAGTTTTTTAAATCCTTCTTATGACGAGCTTGGCGCTGCCCATGCTATCCCGGGAATGACGGCAGCGGTCCAGCGCATCGTGACGGCAATCGAGCGGCAGGAGAAGGTGGCCGTTTATGGAGATTATGATGCTGACGGCGTTTGCAGTATTGCCATTCTGAAGGATTGCCTGGACTTGCTTTTGCCGGCAGTCCGGTCCTATATTCCCAATCGGTTCCGGGAAGGCTATGGGCTTAACGTTGACGCCATCAGTTCCCTTCATGAAGAGGGCTGCCAGTTGCTTATCACCGTGGACTGCGGCATATCGTCCCTGGCAGAAATCGAAATGTGTAATGATCTGCACCTGGACGTGATTATCACCGACCATCATCAACCAGGAAAGGAACTGCCTCCAGCCCTGGCGATAGTCAACCCCAAATTGGGGGATGAGGGTCCAGGATCGGATTTGGCTGGAGCTGGGGTCGCCTTCCAGTTGGTGAGGGCCTTGGCGGAAATTTACGATGTTATCGAGCCCAGGAGATACCTTGACTTGGTGGGTTTGGCAACGGTAGCCGACATAGTGCCCCTTTTGGGGGATAACCGCATTTTGGTGCGGGAAGGAATGGAGGCCATCCGCCAGACGACCCGTCCGGGGTTGAAGGCCTTGATCGGCAACGCTGGTCTGACTGCCGCTGAGCTGCAGTACTGGCACATCAGCTTTGTATTGGCTCCTCGTCTTAATGCAGCCGGCAGATTGGATGAGGCTGCGATCTCCCTGGAACTCCTGATGACCCGCAGCGATCTGGAGGCCCGAAGTTTGGCTGAAAAGCTAACCGTATTGAACACTACCCGTCAGGGAATCGCCAACCGGATTTTTGAGGAAGCTGAGGAGGAAGCACGGCTTCGTCTGGAAACTGGTGAGCGGGTGCTGGTATTAGCCCGGGAGGGTTGGCATCAGGGCGTGTTGGGCATCGTCGCATCGCGTTTGGTGGAGAAATGCGGAAGTCCCGTGATCCTTATCAGCGTGGAAGGTGAGCAGGGCAAGGGCTCTGGGAGGGCAGTGGCGGGGTTCAATATGTACCAAGCCCTGGATTCTTGCCGGGGGTTTCTGAACCAATTTGGCGGCCATCAAATGGCAGCGGGTCTATCGGTCGACTGCCACCAGATTGACGGGCTGCGCCGGGCGCTCAACGAAAATAGCGGCGCCTGGGAGCAGGGACAACCAGGAACAACCCTCTACTTCGATGAAGTTATTGACATCGGTGATGTAAATAGGGAACTGATCAACGACATATCCAGGCTGGAACCCTTTGGACCCGGTAATCCAGTGCCGCTTTTTGTGGTAAGGGGCGCCCGGGTGGTGAGTCAGTATAGGGTCGGCAAGAAAAAAGAGCATCTTAAACTCAAGGTTAACTGTTCAGGGTGCCAGATGGATGCCATAGGATTTGGATTAGGCGATCGAGCTGAATTTCTGGTCACAGGACGGCTCTACGATTTGGTAACCGAACCGGCGATCAATGATTTTCGGGGAACTCAGAACCTCCAGTTGAAGGTTCATGATGTAAAGCATGCCGATGAGGATGATGATCCGGGCTTCAGGGGCAACTTGGATTTTCTGGCAGATTCCCCGATCGAGATGATGGAAAGATCCATACAAGAGCAACTGCGCCGGAATAAACCGGTGCTGATAATCTATCCCACAGTTCGATGTCTTGACAAACACCTGGCCGGGTTGAAAAATAGATTTCCCCGCGAGGAGATAGCTCCCCTGCATGGCTGCCTATCTGCGGCCGAAAGGCAGCGTAGCCTGGAAAATCTGCGGTTGGGTAAAGCTATGGTCTTCCCATCCACCAGCAGTTTCTTCCATAACTCCATATCAGGTATGGAGCTTTGTAAAGACTTGCAGGGATATGCATTATGGGCGGAGGATAGACTGCCAGATGATGGTTTGATTTCCTGGACCTTTGTGGATTGTGACAATTTCCCGGAGCAAGTGGTGTACGAACAAGTACTGCCTGTGGATACCGTTGGCAGACAAGGAATGATAATCTACACTAATAGGGGAACTACCCTGGGAAGGTTGGTACTGGCCGGCGATACGGTCGAAGCCGGGGTCGACTTGTTCTCTGAGCGCATCCGGCGGCGGGAGGACCATATCCACCGCAGAGCCGGGGGCCATTTTTTGGATGGAGCCTTCGGGGGAGGACTTCCCCGGATGGAAGTAAAGGAATTTTTTCTGGGGGATGCGCCCTTTGGGAAATATGAGGTCAACAATTGTCTGGTTCAGTTTTCCAACCTGCCGTCCCGGGTGATAGTTGGATATTCTCCGGATGATTTATCCTGGAATCGCAATCATCTGAACCAGCTATTTCCGGACCGGGATTATATCTGGGATTTATACAGCCAACTCCTGGAAAGCTCTGCGGATGGGGCTTCCGTTGTTGGCAAAGACCTGACAGGAGCCAATCGGGGAAAAGATTTAAAAGTCCGCGCTGCTCTGAGGGTGCTGGCAGAGTTGGAGATGATCAAGAGCAGCCGGGGGATTTGGAAAATCAGGACAGGAACTGAGGCCCGGGCGTTATATGAACCGGAACGGTCTCCTTATTACCAGGAAGGTTTAGCGGAAAAACTGTCCTTTGAAAAATGGGCTGCGTTTTGCGGCGAGGAGTGAAACTATGGCCGATATATCTGAGCTGCTGACCTCCATAATCGAATATAATCCTAATGCAGATTGCCAGATGGTTGAAAAAGCTTATGAGTACGCTGCCAAAGCACACCAGGGACAGTTGAGGATCTCCGGTGAAGAGTATATTAATCATCCTTTGGCTACCGCCTGCATTCTGGCGGAACTGGGGCTGGACGTTACTACCATAATGGCAGCACTGCTTCATGATGTGGTGGAGGACACCGGGGTCTCCCTAACCGACATTAGCAGGACATTCGGTGAGGAGACCGCCCTGCTGGTAGATGGCGTGACCAAGTTGAACCGGATTGAGTTTAAATCCAAGGAGGATGCCCAGGCCGAATACCTGCGCAAGATGTTTTTTGCCATGGCTCGGGATATCCGGGTGATTTTGATCAAACTGGCAGATCGCCTGCACAATATGCGTACCCTCAAGTTCCAGAATCCGCAAAAACAGATTGAGATTTCTCAGGAGACTATCGATATATATGCCCCCTTGGCTCATCGCTTAGGGATATTCAGGATAAAATGGGAACTTGAGGACTTGGCGCTCAGGTATTTGGAGCCCGAGGTTTTTTATCAGTTGGTCAACCGTCTCAAGACCAAGCGTATGGAACGCGAGCAGTATGTCAGCAGTCTCATCGAGCAGATCAATGATAATTTGGCCAGGTCATCGATAGAGGCAGATATTGACGGCCGTCCCAAAAACCTTTACAGCATCTATAACAAGATGTTGAAGCAGGGCAAGGATCTGGACGAAATCTATGACAAGATCGCTATTCGGGTGGTGGTGAAGTCGGTCCGTGATTGCTACGCGGTTTTGGGCATCATCCATACCATGTGGAAGCCTCTGCCCCGCAGATTCAAGGATTACATAGCGACTCCCAAACCGAATATGTATCAATCCCTGCACACGACTCTTATCGGTCAAGGGGGGGAGCCTTTCGAAGTCCAGATAAAGACCCGGGAGATGCATCAGACCGCCGAGTATGGGATCGCCGCCCACTGGAGATACAAGGAGGGAAGCCAGGGGGACAGGGATTTCGAAGAAAAACTTTCCTGGCTGCGCAGAAGCCTGGAATGGCAGCAGGACGTCAAGGATACCCAGGAGTTCATGGAGTCGCTGAAGATAGATTTATTCACCGCTACGGTATTCGTTTTTACTCCCAAGGGAGAAGTGGTGGAGCTTCCCGCTGATTCTTGCCCGGTTGATTTTGCTTACCGGGTACACACCGAGGTTGGACATCGCTGTGTAGGAGCTAAGGTCAACGGTCGGATTGCTCCCTTGGATTTTCCGCTTAGTAACGGTGATATCGTAGAAATCGCCCGGTCCAAGTCGGGATTGGCTTAATTTTGTAAAGACTTCGCAGGCCCGGAGCCGGATCAAGGCCTGGTTCAAAAAGGAACAACGACAGGGAAACATCATAAAGGGCCGCGACAGCTTGGAGTATGAGCTGAAAAAGAATAATCTTGAGGCTAAAGAATTTCTGAAGGAAGACCACCTCCTGGAAATCGGCCGCAAATTCAGCCTGACCAAGGTCGAGGATCTCTATGCTGCCATCGGTGATGGAGCCATCACTGCCAATCAAGTAGTCAACAAGCTGACCGAGGATTATTTCCGCCAGAAGAAATTGGGTGATCTCCTGGTGGTCCAGCCTGCCAAGCTGCGGCAGCCTGCCAAGGAAAGGCCTTCTAATGCCATCCGGGTTAAGGGTGTTGAGGATGTGATGGCCCGCTTGTCCCACTGCTGCAATCCGCTTCCGGGGGACAGCGTGATCGGCTATATAACCCGGGGGAAAGGGGTGTCAGTGCATCGGATAGACTGTCCCAACATCAAAGCCCATACTCGAATGGAACCTGACAGAATTGTCGAGGTGGAGTGGGTGGGCCAGAAACCGACCAGGTATACGGTTGAAATTGAGGTGCAAGCCATGGACCGGCAGCGCCTGACCACTGACATAATGACGGTAATAGCAGACGCCCACATAGGGATAAATTCGGTTTTCTCCCGGGCCAACCGCAACTCGGTGGCTACGGTGAACCTTAAGCTGGAGATCAAGGATATGGACCATTTGCAGGCCATTATGCAGAGGATCAGCAAGGTCAAGGACGTGATGGAGGTAAGAAGGGTGGTTCCGACTGCCCGTTAATGGATTATGAAGGCAGTAGTGCAGAGGGTCAGAAGCGCACGAGTGTTGGTAAAAGACCAGGTGGTCGGTGAAATAGGCGTCGGACTGCTGGTTCTGTTAGGCATTGGCAAGGACGACACCATAGGGGATGCGGAATGGCTGGCTGACAAGATATCGACCATCAGGGTCTTTGAGGACGGTATGGGCAAGATGAATCTATCGGTCGGCGACGTGATGGGATCAGTCCTGGCAGTATCGCAGTTCACCCTATACGGGGATGTAAAGAAAGGTCGTCGCCCCAGTTTTACGGAGGCGGCTCCGCCTGCTTGGGGCCAATATCTTTTTGACCATGCAGTCTCCGCCATGAAATCGAGGGGATTGCCGCTCGAAACCGGAGAATTCGGGGCCGATATGCTGGTCGAAATTGCTAATGACGGTCCGTGTACGATAATTATAGATACAGGAATATGATTGAGGAGGCAGCATATGATACTGAAGGGTTTGGAACTGGGAGGAATTGGCGCTAATTGTTATATTATCGGCTGTGAGGAAACCAAAGAAGGAGCCGTCATTGATCCCGGAGGAGGGGCCTCAACCATCCTGAAGATGATCGAGGAGTTGGGGCTCAATATTAAATATATAATAAATACTCATGGCCACGTTGACCATATCGGGGCCAACGCCAAGGTGAAAGAGGCCACAGGAGCCGATATTCTGATCCACGAAAAAGATGCCCAGATGCTGACCAGCTCGGTGGCAAATTTCTCCATGTTAATGGGACAGAGGATTACAAGTCCGGCGGCGGCTTGGCTGCTGAAGGACGGAGACCGGATTACTATCGGCACGACCATCGAGCTGGAAGTAATTCATACTCCAGGACATACTCCAGGGGGCATATGCCTGAAAACCGGCAATATACTGTTCTCCGGTGATACTCTGTTCAATTCCTCCATTGGCCGCACAGACTTTCCGGGAGGTTCATACAAAACCCTGATCAATGCGATCAAGGAGCGGCTGATGGTGTTAGATGACCAAGTCACTGTCTATCCGGGTCACATGCAACCAACCACCATAGGTTGGGAGCGCAGTCATAATCCTTTCCTGTAGGATACTCTGGACGACGGGCCCAGTTTTTGCAATCAGAAACAGGGCCTGTCTGCGTCGAGCGTTATTGCTTTGGTTATTCCAAGGGTTCCGACGGGGGAGGTTGGCCGATGGATATTTCTCTGAACATTGCTGCCGGTTATGAGGTTGGGGTCCACGAGATAGTCAGGATATTTTTTCCTGAAGCTCGCATTCTGTACTATCCCTGCGAGGGAGAGATCCGATTGGGGGTTGAAGTAGATGCTTTAGCCGAAGGCCTGTTAATCCGTGCCCATTTGCAGGGGGCATTGCAAGGGGAGATGACTGATGTCCTCATGCATGGGGATGATATAGTCAATGCCCGGCGGGAAATCAGGCGGTTGGTCTTTTTGCTATTCCAGGATCTGACCTCGCGGCACCCTAGTCCTTATGGGGTTTTGGCCGGTGTCCGGCCGGTAAAGCTGGTGCACAAGATTTTGGACCGTGGTTCATCACCATCGAGCATTGTAGGCGAACTGCAGGAGGATTACCTGGTTGATGGTGATAAAGCGCGTCTTTTGACTGAGGTTGCCTTGCGGAACCGTCCATATCTATTGAGCCGGGAGGAAGCCAGGAAGGTTGTCGGAGTCTACATTGGCATCCCCTATTGTCCCAGCCGCTGTCACTATTGTTCATTTCCCGGTTATGGACTGGACCATAATCCCGGGGTGGCAGCTTTCCTGGACGGGTTGATCCAGGAGATAGACCGGGTTGGAGCAGCTATGGGGGCCCGGGATATCCGAGCGGATTCCATCTATATAGGCGGCGGTACCCCCACTGTATTGTCCAGCAACCAATGGCAAAGGCTGTTGCTCCACATACGGGAGGGATTCGGTCCGCAAGGGCACATTGAATTCACGGTGGAAGCGGGAAGACCTGATACCATTGACGCCGAAATACTCAGTTTGCTGCTCGAAGCCGGCGTGAATCGTCTGTGCATCAATCCCCAGACAATGAGCGACGAGACCTTGCAGTTGATCGGCAGGCGCCATTCTGCCCAGATGACGGTGGATGCGTTTAATAGGGCGCGGGAAGCTGGCTTCACCAATATAAACATGGACCTGATAGCGGGTTTACCGGGCGAAGGCGCCGCCGAATTGGTAAATAGTCTGTCCCAGCTGATCAGAATGGGACCGGAAGGCATCACTATTCATCATCTGGCCCGAAAGCGCGGGTCTGAATGGGACAAGGCCAACAGTGAGGGAGCATACACCGGGGCGACGGGAGGCACCGTTGAGGCTTACAGAATTCTGGAGGCTAATGGTTATCTGCCTTATTATCTTTATCGGCAGAAGAAGGCGGCAGGAAACCTGGAGAATCTCGGATTTGCCCGGTTGGGATATTTCAGCCTGTATAATATGAGGGTTATAGAGGAACGACAGACCATAATCGGATTTGGCGGGGGATCCTCCAGTAAATTTGTAAATAGTGACGACTGGAGCCATGTTTTTCATCATCACCCCAAGGATCCAACCGCCTACCTGGCTGGGCTTGAAAGCCTCATAAACAGCCAAGTTGACAAGCTTAATGCCTT
>CAZDND010000005.1:3693-11126 GCA_964506825.1 uncultured Syntrophothermus sp. | reverse complement strand
GACGTCAGTGGCGGAATCGGCTTGGGCGGTCCGCGGGGCGGGTTCTGGTGCGAATTATTATCGTGGAGGAAGAATCTATGAGTATTTCCGGACCCAGGGGGACCCATGATATTTTGCCGGAAGAATCATTTTTGTGGCAGCGGATAGAATCCAAACTACGGGAAATATCCTCAAAATATGGATATTACGAGGTGCGCACCCCGATATTCGAGCATACTGAGTTATTCGAACGCGGAGTAGGCGATACCACTGATATCGTACAAAAGGAAATGTATACGTTTATGGATCGGGGGCAGCGCAGTATCACATTGCGGCCGGAGTCCACCGCGTCATGCGTGCGTTCCTTTGTTGAACATAAAATATATAGCCAGGCCCAACCCACCAAATGGTACTATATGGGCCCCATGTTCAGATATGATCGGCCCCAGGCAGGAAGATTCCGGCAGTTTCACCAATTTGGGGTGGAAGTATTCGGATCCCGGGACCCCCATCTGGACGCAGAAGTGATCCATCTTCTGGTTGAGATCGTTCGCCAGATGGGAGTATCGTCCTGGGAACTTCGCCTCAATTCAGTGGGATGCCCCCAATGCCGTCCGTTATATCGTAGGATTCTCTTGGATTTCCTGAACCCCATCATGCCTAAATTATGCCCTGATTGCGTCAATCGTATGGAAAAGAATCCGCTGCGGGTCTTGGATTGCAAAACCCCTCAGTGTATTGATGCTGTTCAGGGGCATCCAGCCATGGCGGAGCACTTGTGTTCGGACTGCGATGATCACTTTAGCCGCGTAAAGAGGGCATTGACCCTATTGGGAACCGAGTTTGTCCTGGACCCCCAATTGGTGAGGGGACTTGATTACTATACCAATACCGCCTTCGAATTGCTGCTTCCTGATATGGGGGCGCAGTCAGCTGTGGGCGGCGGCGGACGCTACGATGGATTGGTTGAGGAATGCGGGGGCCCCCCCACACCGGGCATCGGATTTGCGATGGGGCTGGAACGTTTGATGATAGCGGTTCGGAAACAAAGCCCGGAAGGGCTGGCAACGGTCGACCCAGTAAAGGTGTTTGTTGCCGCTGCGGAAGAAGACTACGCCGATGACGCCCTGCAGCTGCTGTTCCGGCTGCGTGAGGCTGGAATCAGCAGCGACAAAGACTATCTGCAACGCAGTCTTAAGGCCCAAATGAAGTTGGCGGGGAAGCTGGGCAGCAGACTGGTGGTGGTCATCGGTGAAGATGAGAAGAAGAATGGTTATTATGTACTGCGAGATATGAGCGGACACGAGCAGCGCCAGATTCCCGCGGACTCGATAATTGAAGAAATCAGGTCGATTCTGGCCAAGCCTTAAGGAGGAAAAAATGCAGGACAATCTTAAACGAACTCACCGCATCGAGGCCCTGGGCTTAGCGCAATGCGGAACCCCAGTGGTGCTGAATGGCTGGGTGAATTCTCGCCGCGATCATGGAGGCCTGATATTTGTTGATCTTCGTGATCGTTCAGGGATACTGCAGGTAGTATTCAATCCTGAAATCAACCAGCAGGCTTTTGAGTTGGCGGAAAAAATTCGTAATGAATACGTGATCGCGGTGTCCGGGGTGGTGAGCCCTCGTCCCGAGGGGACCGTAAATCCTAATTTGCAAACAGGTCAGATCGAGGTTTACGCTGGTGAGCTTCAAGTATTCAACGCGGCCAAAACTCCGCCTTTCTACATAGAGGACGGCATCGAAGTAGATGAGTCGTTGCGACTGCGCTATCGTTATCTGGATTTGCGGCGGCCGGAAATGAAAGAGAATATGCTCCTCCGTCACAAGGTGGTAAGATCCCTGCGGGCAGTATTGGATGAGCAGGATTTTGTGGAAATCGAAACCCCCATCCTGACCGGAAGCACTCCCGAAGGAGCCCGGGACTATTTGGTGCCCAGCCGGGTTCATCCCGGTGACTTTTATGCACTGCCCCAGTCTCCCCAACTCTTTAAACAGATTTTAATGGTAGCCGGAATGGAAAGGTATTATCAGGTGGCCAGATGTTTCCGGGACGAGGACCTCAGGGCTGATCGTCAGCCGGAGTTCACTCAGCTGGATATCGAGATGTCGTTTATTGATGAAAACGACATTATGGACTTGACTGAATCCATGGTGGCTCATGCTTTCGGGGAAGCGATGCAAGTAACCCTGCCGGTGCCCTTTGCCCGTATGACCTATCGGGAGGCGATGGACATCTACGGCAGCGATAAGCCCGACACCCGCTTTGGCCTCCTAATCCAGGATTTAACCGATGTGGTGCAGAATGCCGAATTCAAAGTGTTTGCGGCCGCCATCAAGAGCCAAGGGGTGGTAAGAGCCATTAATGCTAAGGGCTGCGCTTCGTTCTCCCGTAAGGAGATTGATGATATAGGGCAAATGGCCATCAGTCTGGGAGCCAAGGGGCTGGCCTGGATTCAGGTCGCCGCCGAAGGCCTCAAGTCGCCGATACTTAAGTTTCTCACCACAGCAGAAATTGACGGAATCATCCAGCGCCTGCAGGCAGAGCCTGGTGATCTGCTGTTGTTCAGTGCCGACAGCCGTGATATTGTCGCAAGGGTCCTGGGTGGAATTCGTCTGGACTTGGGCCGACGTTTGAACCTGGTGGACAATGAAGCTTTTGATCTTCTGTGGGTGACTGACTTCCCATTACTGGAGTGGGAGGCGGAGGAAAACCGATGGATCGCGGTTCACCACCCATTCACCAGTCCAGCTGATCCGGAAATCCTGAAAGTGAATCCCCAGGAAGCTACGGCCCGGGCCTATGATCTGGTTCTCAACGGAACTGAAGTGGGTGGGGGTAGCATTCGTATCCATCAACGCAACGTTCAGGAAAAGATGTTCGCCCTGCAGGGGCTTACCCCGGAAGAAGCTCAGGAAAAATTCGGGTTCATGCTGGAAGCCTTCGAGTATGGAGCACCCCCCCATGGCGGTATTGCTCTGGGGATCGACCGTTTGGTGATGCTGATGGCCCGGCGCGATTCGATACGGGACGTCATCGCTTTCCCCAAGACTCAGAGTGCATCGTGCCCCTTGACCCGGGCACCATCCCCGGTAACGGAAAAGCAGTTGAAAGAACTCAGTATCCGGACCATCGTCAAATAGGTGCCGATGGCCGGATCAAGAGGCGATCAACCTTGAAAATACGGGCCGGCTGTGCTATTATGATCGCAGAAAGCAGAAAAAATAATTGGCCCCTACTGTGTTCGTGAAAAGCTGGTTTCGTTTTGGCCCAACACCAAAATGAAGGGTGTCTGCCTCTGTCAGCGGCTTGCAAGCCCTCTCGAAGGGAAGCATAATACTGGTGGGAGGACACCCACCTGCCGTTAGCAGGTTCAAAACACCTGGCTGACACGACTCGGTGGGGTTAGTCTTTTCTTGGAGGCATTGATGGGCGACCGCTGGGCCAGAACCAGGATAATAGTCGGAGACCGGGGAGTAGAACGACTCGCCGCGGCCAGGGTTCTGGTGGTTGGGCTGGGGGGAGTCGGTTCTTTTGCAGCTGAAGCTTTGGTCCGGGCGGGAATAGGAACTATGGGACTGGTGGATTTCGACGTGGTGGAGATCAGCAACATAAATCGACAGCTGTTGGCTCTTTCCAGCAGCGTCGGGCGGATCAAGGTTCAGTTGCTGGAGGAAAGATGCCGGGACATCAATCCCAACTGTATCATTGAACCCTACCCTATGAGATGCAATGCAGATACCATAGGTTTGTTGCTTGGCAACCAGCCAGAATACGTGGTTGACGCCATTGACTCCGTTGACGATAAAATATTGCTCATCCAAGCTTGCCTGGCGCGGCAGATACCGATTATCAGCGCTATGGGTACTGGCAATCGTATTGACCCCTGCCAGTTCAGGGTGGCTGATATCTCAAATACCCATACCTGTCCGCTGGCGAGGCGGGTCAGGCGGGAATTGGGACGGGTGGGCATAACCAAGGGACTGAAAGTAGTGTTTTCAGAGGAACAACCTCTAAAGGGCGCAGACGGAACTACTATCGGGAGCATATCATACATGCCTTCGACGGCCGGCTTGATAATGGCGGGAGAAGTGATCAGAAGCATCGCTGGTGGGATTGAAAGCGGCGTTGATACCAGCTTAGGTCGGTGTAATTGGTCTTAGGAAGGAAGCCAAATTTCCCTCCGGGGAAAGATTGGCAGGCGGGATCGCTTGAATATCCCAAGGCCAAATAGGAAGTTAGGGCGATCAAAGCCGCCGGATTTCCGGGATGTCAAACGAAAGGACCGGCGGTGATTGATCCCAGGTATATAAGGGATTTAGGATGGGGGGGTAATAAATGTATTGGAACCAGGAAATCGAATGCTTGGCCAGGCCTCAGTTGAAAGAGCTCAAGTTGAGGAGGTTGAAGGAAACCGTATTCAGGGTATATTCGTTCGTTCCCAGCTTCAAAGAAAAAATGGATCGGGCGGGCATCAGCCCTAGCGATATCCAGACTCTGGATGATTTAAGCAGGCTTCCTTTCACCACCAAACAGGACCTGCGGGACAATTATCCGTTCGGCCTTTTCACCGTGCCGATGTCAGATGTGGTCCGGATTCACTCCTCCTCCGGCACGACCGGAAAACCTACGGTGGTTGGATATACCAGGACCGACCTGGACCGTTGGGCTGAGCTGATGGCACGGGCTTTGACCTGTGCTGGCGCCACCCGTTATTCGGTGGTTCAGAATGCCTACGGTTATGGTTTGTTTACCGGTGGTCTCGGAGTCCACTATGGTGCCGAAAAAATCGGCGCTTCGGTCATTCCCAGTTCCGGGGGCAACACCAAGCGGCAAATTATGCTAATGCAGGATTTTGGAACTACGGTGCTGACCTGCACACCTTCCTATGCGCTTTTTATGTATGAAGTGATGAAGGAAATGGGAGTAAAACCTTCCGACCTTAAGCTGAAATCCGGAATATTCGGAGCCGAGCCCTGGACAGAAAATATGCGCCGGGAACTGGAGTCCAAGATGGAGATTGATGCTTATGATATTTACGGTTTGAGTGAGATAATGGGACCGGGGGTAGCCGTCGAATGCCCTTGCAAAGAAGGGCTGCATATATTTGAGGACAACTTCATCGCGGAGATCATTGATCCGGAAACCGGAGAAGTGTTGCCTGACGGAGCAAAGGGTGAATTAGTACTTACTACGGTCAACAAGGAAGCCCTGCCGATGATCAGATATCGCACCCGTGATTTGACTTCCCTGATCACCGAACAATGCGCCTGTGGCCGCACACATGTAAGAATGAATAAAGTGCTGGGCCGTTCAGACGATATGGTCATTATCCGAGGAGTCAATGTATTTCCTTCGCAGGTGGAAAGTGTCCTGCTCAATATAGACATGGTGGAACCCTATTACCTTTTGGTGGTCGAACGGAGGGGTAACCTGGACGAGCTGGAGGTTTGGGTGGAAGTCTCTGAAAGAGCATTCAGCGACGAGGTTCGCAAATTGGAGAAGCTCGAAAGACGAATATCCCGGGAACTGGAGAGCAGCCTGGGGGTTGCCGTGAAGGTCAAGTTGGTAGAACCCAAGTCTTTGCAGAGAAGCGAGGGCAAGGCGAAAAGGGTGGATGATCGAAGGGTCCTATAGTTGATTCCGGCATTATGAGCTAGAGAAGGAGGGTTTTCGATGGTAAAGCAAATATCGATTTTCCTGGAAAACAAAGCAGGGCGGCTGGCTAGTGTAACGAGAGTCCTGGGAGATCAGGGTATCAATATCAGGGCCCTTTCCATTGCAGATACCTCCGATTTTGGAATCCTCAGGCTGATAGTGAATGATCCTCAAAAGGCCTATGAGGTTCTGAAACGGGAGGGATTTACCGTCAGCGAAACGGAGGTAATTGCGGTAGAAGTGCCCGATTGCCCCGGAGGATTGGCACAGGTCCTTGAAGTCATGGGGCAGGCTGCCATCAATATCGAGTACCTGTACGCCTTCATCGGCAAGGCAACCGATGATGCTCTGGTTATTTTCAAAGTTGAAAATCCAGAAATTGCTGTGGCTGCATTTCAGGACCAGGGCATCGGGGTGTTGGACAGCAGCCAGGTATATCGCCTCTAACCCATCCCAAACAATTCTATAGACATTATAAAGGAAGCAGAAATGATTTTTTGCTTCCTTTCCTTTTTTCGACAGGAACGCGCAATTGGTCGAAAAATTTTTTATGAGAAAAAATTATATTCTGAAAAAAAGAAGGAACTCCGATCATCAAGGTAGAATAAAGTGGTGCGAAGTGGTTTAAAGTGGGGAATTAACCCTAGAAGTTATTTGAAGGGTAGCAACTATGTTTTTAGGCGAATACCAGCACTCATTGGACATAAAAGGCCGCATCACCATGCCAGCCCGTTTTCGGGAGGAGCTTGGATATGCATTTGTGGTTACCAAGGGCCTGGATAACTGCCTATTTGTTTATTCTCAGCCGGAATGGAAAACCGTAGAAGAAAAGCTCAAGGGTCTGCCATTTACCCAGGGTGATGCGCGGGCTTTTGCGCGTTTCTTCTTTTCCGGAGCCTGTGAATGCGAGTCGGACCGACAGGGAAGGATTCTTCTGCCCCTGAGCCTGAGGGAATATGCCCGCATCGAGAAGGACGTGGTCATTATAGGTGTCGGGAGCAGGGTCGAGATTTGGGCGCAGGGTGTATGGGGACAGTACGCGGAGAAGGCTGAGGCCTCATATGAGGAGATATCTGAGAAGTTGGTGGGGTTGGGGCTTTAGGAGGCTGTATTTTGCATCTTCCCGTCTTGTTCGAAGAGACTATGAAAAATCTGATAACTGATCCCGGGGGGGTCTATGTGGACTGTACTCTGGGTGGAGGCGGGCATTTTAAGGGGATTCTGGAGAGGACCTCCCCTTCGGCGGTCCTAGTGGGGATAGATCAGGATTCGGCAGCCATCACGAGGGTGGAGCAGGACTTGAATCACTCAGCCAACGTCCGGTTGGTTAAGGGGAATTTCCGATATTTGGGCTCGATTCTCAATAGCTTGGGCATCGGTCGGGTGGACGGAATCCTGGTAGACCTGGGAGTCTCATCGTTTCAGTTGGATGAAGGGGACCGGGGTTTTTCTTTCCATATCGAAGCGCGACTGGACATGAGAATGAACGCTGAGGACCAAACCTCGGCCTGGGAAATCGTCAATCAATGGTCTGAAGATGAGATTAAGAAAATCATTCGAGAATATGGGGAAGAGCGGTATGCGGGGAGAATTGCCCATGGCATAGTCACTGCCCGGGAGCGACAGCATATCGAATCCACCTTGGAACTGGTAGATGTTATTCGCCGCAGCGTTCCGGCCGCATATAGCAGAGATGTCCATCCGGCCCGTAGAACATTTCAAGCTCTTCGCATGGCAGTTAACCAGGAATTGGAAGCGCTGGAGGAGCTGCTCCCCCAGGGTGTCGCCAGTT
>CAZDND010000005.1:0-3683 GCA_964506825.1 uncultured Syntrophothermus sp. | reverse complement strand
TTTGAAGGTCGGCGGGAGGATATGTGTAATCAGTTTTCACTCTCTGGAGGACCGTAGGGTCAAAGAGTTTTTCGTGAATGAATCCAAAGAATGTTTGTGTCCGCCCAAACAACCGATCTGTAATTGCGGACATCATCCCGCATTAAAATTGATAACCAGGAAGCCCATTGTTGCCTCGGCCGAAGAAGTGGAAGCAAACAGCCGGGCCCGCAGTGCCCGCTTAAGGATTGCAGAAAAAAGAGGCTATTGACCAGAAGGGGAGGTTGAGAATACTGATACTGCCAGCACGTGTTGAACGGCCTGATTATTATGATGCGCAAGTTAAAACAGCCCGGGTGTCGGTCAGGAACAAACCACGTAAATCGCCAAAAACAGTAAATCATGGCAGGCTAGCGGCCAATCTGGCGGTATTTGTGTTTGCATTCTGTATAATGGGCGTGAGCCTTTACATCCACAGCGCGCTCTTGGGGTACGAGATAGTATCTCTGAAACAGGAAATCAGCAATCTGGAAACCAACAACAACCGTTTGGAGTACAAGATCGCCCAATTGTCTTCTTTGGAGAGGGTACAAGCAGTAGCTGAGACCAAACTGCAGATGTGCCGACCTGAGACCAACAATATGATTGCATTGGCTCAGGATTCCATGGCCGATCCCATCACTGTTCCCCCTGCCAGCAGCGGGAACACAATGGCGGCGGGAGGCAGCAGGTCAATAGCTAGTCTAATCCAAAGACTGCCCATTCAAATATTTGATTAATCAGGCATAAAAGAGGTGGGGCAGGTGAAAACCACCATCAGCGAAAGCCGCAAGCGCATCGCTTTACTTCTGATACTATTTTTTCTGGCGCTGTTATTTCTGGCCCTCCGATTTTTCTGGATCCAGGTGGTAGCAGGGGACGAGTTGGCCGAAAAAGCTCTCGAAAACAGAATGAGGGAAGTAACGGTAAAAGCCAAGCGCGGCATCATATATGACCGAAACGGCCGAAAAATGGCGATATCGATCAGTACTGATTCGATTTCGGCCAATCCGGATGCCATAAAGAAATCCAATAAGGCCCCACAAATCGCCCGCCAGCTGGCGGGTGTTCTCGGTATGGAGGAGAAAAAAGTCCTGGAGATGATCACTCGCGACAGCAGTTTTGTGTGGGTAAAACGGCAGGTCGATTTCAAAGTGTCAAAGGAGCTTCGCAAACTGGACCTTGATGGGATCGGGTTTGTGGAGGAGAGCCGCCGCTATTATCCGAATGGGAAACTGGCCAGTCACATACTGGGCATTTCGGGGATTGACAACACCGGATTGGATGGGCTGGATCTCTATTATGACAGCCTGGTTGGCGGTCAGGACGGGCAAATACTGATTGAGTACGATGCCATGGGACGCCAGATCCCGGAGGCCGTTCACCACTATATTCCACCCGTCGAGGGATCTCATCTGGTGTTGACTATTGACCAAACCATCCAATATATAGTTGAAAGAGAGTTGGATAAAGCGGTCCAGCTCCATCAGCCCGACGCTGCCTGCTGCATTGTTATGGATCCGACTAACGGCGAAATATTGGCAATGGCATCCCGCCCCGATTTTAACCCCAACAATTACCAAGATTATCCAGCGGAAAACCGAAGGAATTATGCGGTAAGCAATGCCTACGAACCCGGGTCCACCATGAAAATCGTGACTGCTTCCGCAGCCATGGAGGAAGGGGTGGTATCCTCCGGCGACCGATTCAGCTGTCCTGGCCACATTGTGGTGGGGAAGCGGTCGATATCCTGTATGAACAACACGGCCCATGGATCAATGAGTTTCAATGAGGTGGTCGAAAAATCCTGCAACGTGGGTTTCATAACGGTGGGACTGAGACTTGGCATCGAAGAGTACTTTCGCTATCTGCACGCCTTTGGTTTCGGAACCACAACCGGCATTGATCTGCCCGGAGAATCTTCAGGGATTCTGGTTCCGCAGTCGCGGGCAACCCAGTTGGATTTAGCCACCATGTCCATGGGACAGGCGAATGCGGTCACACCGATCCAGTTAATTACCGCCGCAGCGGCAGTGGCCAACAAAGGCATGATGATGAAACCTCACCTGCTTAAGGAGGTTTTGAACTCCGAAGGCAAGGTCCAGAAACATAGCGAAGCGGTAGAGGTCAAGCAGGTCATATCCGCGCAAACTGCTCAGGAACTCAGCCTGATTCTTGAAGGGGTAGTGGAAAACGGCAGTGGCCGAAATGCGTTTATCGAAGGCTACCGGGCGGCGGGCAAAACGGGTACGGCCCAGAAAATATCTCCGGATGGGGGCTACTTGAGTGATGAATATGTTTCTTCATTTCTGGGATTTGCGCCCGCCAATGAGCCCCGGTTGGTGTGTCTGGTAATTATGGATCATCCCAAAGGATATCCTTACTACGGGGGATGGGTTGCAGCTCCGGTCTTTAGAACGGTGATCGAGGATAGCCTGGCATACCTCAACGTACCCAGAACCGAGATCAAGAAGGATGACCCTGGCACTGAGTCGACGGCGACGGTTTCTGTTCCCGACGTTATCAGTCTTCCGATTGATCAGACGGTACAGAAGATTTCAGCTGCCGGACTGCAGGTCCAGATTCAGGGAGAGGGTGACGTAGTTTGGGGACAGTCTCCTAAAGCCGGCGCCTCGGTAAAACCTGATTCATTGGTCATTGTACGTCTTTCCCCTGAAACGGGCGTAAAGAGTGAGGGAGAGGCAATCGTGCCTGATCTGGTAGGCAGGTCAATCAAAGACGCGGCTCGCCTGTTGTCGGAGGTCGGCCTGCATCTGACCCCCGACGGATATGGCTTGGCCTATGAGCAGAATCCCACGCCGGGGACCAGAGTGCCATCGGCCTCAAATATCGCGGTTAGATTCCAGCCACCTGAATAGACAGGGGAGGTATCGGGATTAATGAAGCCTGCTGAGTTATTGTCTGGGATAGACCACCTGGTTGTTCAAGAAAATCCAAGGCAGATCGTAACGGAATCACCGAGGGATCATCGCCCCAAGGTTATTGGAGTGCTGGGATGCGGTGGGCCGCCGATCGCAGTATATTTGATTAAGGCTCTCCTGGAGGCCCGGGGGGCCAGAGTGGGCCTGATTGATAACCAAAAGGCCATTTTTGAGGATTATCTGGCAGAAGCGGTGGCGCCGGACGCACCCTCTAGGGAGAGATTCATCCAGAGGGTAGTTGAAGAGGGCGGGACCCACGTGCTGATGGAAATATCTGGCCGTGAACTGAATCTCGGGCTGGTGGATGCTATTGCTTTCGATGGACTAGTAATGGCAGGCTTTTCAGTGGAGGAGGGGAGCTTACAGCCGGATGGGAATATCCAGGCGGCGGCAGCATCTCTTTTCGAAAGGCAGTCGTTGGAATCGGGCCATTATGTTATTATCAATAACGATGATCAGCACCAGCGGCAGTTATTAGGCTTTGTTCAGGCGCGGAAGATTACCTATGCCGTCGACCAGGATGCCGACGTTTGGGCGGTAAATACAGAGATATCTGCTGCCGGGGTCTCCTTCGGGGTGCACGTTCTATCTGGAGAAACAGCTATAACCACTGAGTTGAGGGGCAGATACAATCAATATCAGCTGCTGGCTGCTTTTGCCACGGGTATTGCCGAGGGTATGGATCCGAAAAAGATAAAAAAGGTCATTAACAATATGCCGAAG
>CAZDND010000004.1:33594-35974 GCA_964506825.1 uncultured Syntrophothermus sp. | reverse complement strand
GTTCCCCAATATTAGCAGAGCTCGAAGATGGTGGCTGCGCCTTGGCCTCCGCCGATGCACATGGTGACCATTCCGTATTTTACGTTGCGTCTTTCCATTTCATACATCAGGGTAGCTGTCAGTTTAGCTCCGGTTGCTCCCATGGGATGTCCCATTGCACATGCGCCGCCATTTACGTTGACGATCTCCGGATTAAGTCCTAGTTTCCGGATGCAGTACAGCGATTGGCTGGCAAATGCTTCGTTCAGCTCGATCAGGCCGATGTCTTCCAGTTTCATTCCGGCTTTCTTCAGGACCTTGGGTACTGCGAAGACCGGGCCGATCCCCATCTCGTCAGGACCACAGCCGGCGACTGCGAAGGCCACGAATTTAAGGCGGGGTTTCAATCCCAGGGCCAACGCAGTTTCTTTTTCCATCACCATCACTGCGGCTGCTCCGTCGGTGGTCTGCGAGGAGTTTGCTGCGGTTACGGTTCCGCCCGGTACGAATGCCGGTTTCAGTTTCGCCATGTTTTCTATGCTGGCGTCATGCCTGATTCCTTCTTCGTAATCATAGAGGATTTCCTTGGTGACTGGTTTGCCAGCGGCATTCAGGGTGGTGGTCTTTACCGGTACCGGTACGGTCTCATCTTTGAATCTGCCGGCTTTTTCTGCCGCCGAGCATTTAAGATGGCTTTCCACCGCGAATTTGTCCTGGTCTTCCCGGCTGACGTTGTAGCGGCTGGCTACGTTCTCTGCCGTTTGTCCCATGCTGGTATATACTTTCGATACTTCCGGATCCACTAGCAGGTCCGGGTTCGGGCGGGTTACCCCTCCCATGGCGATCATGCTCATGTGCTCGATCCCACCGGCCATCACTATGTCGCAACGTCCGGATATGATTCCTTCTGCCGCAAAGGCTATCGCCTGGGATCCCGAGGAACAGAAACGGTTTACGGTCACTGCCGGTACCTCTATCGGTATGCCCGCATACAGAGCCGTGATCCGGGCGGTGTTCATTCCGCAAGCCTGCTCAGGAGTGGCTGCTCCCCAAATTACGTCGTCTATCATTTCGGGTTTGAATTTAGGTCCGCATCTCCTCATGGCTTCTTCCATACATAGTTTGCCCAAAAACTCCGGCCGGGTGTCTCTCAGGGTTCCCCTGGGAGCTTTTCCTCCGGCTGTGCGTACTGCTGATACGATAACAGCTTCTCTCACTTTCATACCTCCCTAGTTGTTTTTCCGTACGATGACTAGTTGCGAAGGGGCTTGCGGGTCTTCAACATAAATGCAATTCTCTCCTGGGTCTTCGGCTCGCCGCACAGGCTGATGAAGGCTTCTCTTTCCAGATCCAGCAGATATTGCTCAGTGATCAATGCTCCCTTGATTACGTCGCCGCCGACCATGATGTCTGCTACCTTGCGGCAGATCAGCCAGTCATACTCGCTGATGACCCCGGAGAGTTTCATCCCCATGGTTGCCAGCTTCAGGAGCGCATTGTCGTTCTTGCCGGGTGCCGGGAACGGTCTCATTATGGGTGCCGTGTATCCCGCCGCTGCCATGTCCAGTACCCGTTTCTTTGCGTCCGCTATCAGAAAGTCGGGATTGAAGGTTATTCCCGCGGTTGGTTTCAGATAACCAAGGTCAATAGCTCCCTTAGCACTCATTGACGTGGCCGCACCTACGATGTTCTGGAAGTAAGGTGCCAGGAAGTCTACGGTGAATGCCGTGGTGCCTTTAATCCTGTCCAGGGCCCTGACGGTAAGTTCCTTGGTTCCGCCGCCGGCAGGTATCAGGCCAACGCCTACTTCCACCAGGCCGATGAAGGATTCAGCCGAAGCTTGAGCTTCGGAACTGTGCATGACTATTTCGCAGCCGCCGCCCAAAGCCTTGCCGTTGGGAGCCGCCACTATGGGTTTGTCAGAGTATTTGAAGGCCATAAAGGTATCCTGTAATTTCTTAAGGGAAGCATCGATCTGATCCCAAGCCTTCATTTCAATGGCTGCGGCGGTGGTGTTCAAATCTGCTCCCACACAGAAGTCCTTGCCTGCACTGGCTATAACCATGCCTTCCCACTCGTCTTTCTTGAGCTCTTCCTGAGCCAGGATCATAGCGTCAATCAGTTCCGGGGGAATTGCACTGTTCTTGGTGGTTATTTCGAAGCAGAGCACTCCGTCGCCCAGGTCGTAGAGAGTTGCTGCCGGTGTGGACAACACCACTTTTTTCTGTGCCTTCAACTGCGGTAATACTATTACTTCCGGGGCAAATTTGACCGGCACATAATTTTTATCGGGTACGCTGTAGTAATACTCAACTCCGTCCTCATATTTGTAGAAGGAGTTGAAGCCAGCCTCAAGCATCTCTTTGAGCCAGATTTCAACATCACAAGAATCCTGACAGCC
>CAZDND010000004.1:29090-33584 GCA_964506825.1 uncultured Syntrophothermus sp. | reverse complement strand
CCATGCTACTGGTTTTTCACCTTCGGCTTCCATGCGAGCCACGTATTTCTTCAGGTCTAGCCCATTCCACTGGTCGAAGGGACCTGCCCCATGATTGTAACCCCACTTCATGGCCCGGTCGACATTGAGTATATCATTCGATACTTCCGGTATCTTGGAGGTGCAATACATCAAATAACCCTTGTTGAGTTCCCATACAAATTTAGCTGCATCGTCATTCCCTTCGTAAAATGCGGTCAGCTTCTCCGGAAGAGTCTTGGCGGCTTTCGCTGCCGTCAAGCTGGGATATTCTACTGCAGGAACCGGTACGTATTCCCAGGTATTGAGATCGAGCATTAATTTTTCTTTGCCGACTCTCTTATAGAATCCGCCTTTGGTTTTGTTGCCCAGAATGCCCTTTTCCTTCATAGCGGAGTAGAAATCCGGAAGAGTGTAGGCTTTCTTTTCAGCCGGGTCACTAACATTGTCTTTGACTTCCCCGGTTGATGCTATGGCTATGTCAAGACCGACCAGATCCATCAAGCCAAAGAAAGCGGTTCCCGGTCTGCCCTGCGCAGGACCCATCAAAGCATCTACCTGGGCAAAGTTCATTCCCATCTCAACCATAAGTCCAGCCGCTTTGGGTCCACCCCAGTTTCCAAATCGGTTGGCGATGAAAGCTGGTGTATCTTTGCAGTATACTACGCCTTTTCCAAGAACCCTCTCGCCAAACGCCGCCATAAATTCCAATACTTCAGGCAGAGTGTCTTTGCCGGGGATGATTTCCAAAAGCTTCATGAATCTTACGGGATTGAAAAAATGAGTTCCCAGCCAATACTGCCTGAACTCCAATGGCATATCCTCTGCAATACTGTTGATGGATATGCTGGAGGTGTTGGAGCTCACTATGGTTCCGGGTTTAATGAATGGAGCAATATTATTCAGTACGGTTTTCTTGATCTTAATATTTTCGGGCACGACTTCAACTATCCAGTCACAGTTGCTTAACCATGCCAAGTTGTCTTCCATGTTCCCGGTGGTTATGTAGTCGGCGTCCGTTTTTCTCATAAGCTGAGGTACGCGTCCCTTTAGCAAAAGCTGTTTGTTGCTTTCCGCAAATTTGTTCCTCATGGCGGGTTTCAGTTTTTCTTCATCGGTAAGATTGGGGGGTACTATATCCAACAGATAACTTGGTATTCCTACATTAGCAAGCTGAGCTGCGATCCCGCTCCCCATGGTCCCCGAACCTAATATGGCTACTTTTTTTATCTTCCTATTCACCGGTTCAACCTCCGATCCTGTCTGGTTTTTTTTCATGATCCCAGTTATTCATGTCTAGCGCATAGTGTCGAATTTATTGCTTCGGATACCCCCCCCTTCCAATGATTCAATCAAACTGGCCTCGGACTGATTTCGAAAACCCAATAGAAACGCCACCGGTTGATTTTTCGTATCCATTCCGTTTCTATTCCTGAGCCTGAGAGTTGACCGACATATCGATTCTTGGCAAATACTGATCCCAGGTGCCTGGGTCCAAGTCGCATGTGATTATTGTCACATCCATGGGCACAGTGTACCCTTCATGGACTGCCTGCCAGTACCCCCCGCTATTTTTCTCGTCCCGGTATCCATGGTTGGGGGATCCCTTCTGAACAAGCCTAATTCAAAGCAAGATATCCATAATGTTTTTCTGCTCTTTTAAGATTTCTCCATTCATGCTGGAATTCCTGTATCCCTAAGCATTTAAACCGAATATTTTTAGTCTAGTAAAACAACTAAGGCAGTCCCCTGGGAACAAAATGTTAAGAGCATTGGATTTAGCCTCCAGGCTGCTGAAATGTGAACGAAAAAACCGGGGCTGCTTGGTGGCTGCCCCGGCTGCTTCTATTTAGGTTGATGGCTGCGTTTGAATACTAGTATTCAAAAATCTCGATCGGTGCGTCCGATACCGAGGTATCACCATCTTTTACTATTTCCGCAATCGCCCAAACATTGGGAACAACATTGCGCAGGTAGTACTTGGTGGACAGGAATTTCCCATAATAGAAATTATAATCATAATGGTCTTTGCCCAGCTCATCCATCCGCTTTTTGGCTATCAGGGCTTGGTCCAGCAGGCAATAACCTCCATAGAGCTGCCCGGTAGCTGTCAGGATGCGGCGCGCAAATACCTGGAAGGCTCCAAGGTTTCCAGCCGCCATATATCCGGCAATTGCCATCATCATCTCGCGATAGGCTCCAATAGCTTTCTCGAGATTAGCAAACTCCTTGTCGAATTCAGGAACTAAGCCCTTCTTGGCAGCTACAAAATCGACAATCTCCTGCAGAAAATCGGCAAAAACCTGACCCTTGCGCATAGTCCACTTGCGTCCCACAAGGTCCTGAGCCTGGATGAAGTTGGTACCTTCCCAAATCGAATATATCTTTACGTCGCGAGCTGACTGGGCTCCCGGATAGTCTTCGCAGAAGCCATACCCCCCATAAGCCTGGATGGATTCGGCAATCAGTCCCCATGCCTCATCACTGGGATACGCCTTACATACTGGAGTCAGAACTTCAATGCGATCCGATGCCATCTTTTTGCGGTCGGGATCGGGATCATGATGTTTCATGTCCAGGTAAAAATAAATTTTGTTCAGCATCGCCCGGCAAGCTTCGATAGTGGCTTTATTAAGCATTAACATGCGTTTTACATCGTCATGCTTAATGATTTCGGTACGCGGACCTCTGGGGTTGCTCATCAAGCGGCCTTGAATTCTCTCTTTGGTATAGTTTTTGGCGTTCCAATAAGCATTGGCGGCCACGCAGGTAGCCATCATTCCAGTACCCTGGCGTTCTTCATTCATCATAACAAACATCTGTGCCATTCCCTGGGCCGCTCCGGTTTCGTCCGGTGGATTTCCAAGCAGCCATCCGCGGCATTTGTTGTTGTCACCCATGGCCAGAGCCGCTGTAGGTTGACCGTGGAGACCCATCTTATGTTCGATAGCCGTTGTGACTACGTCGTTATCTTCCAGGGTGCCATCTTCATTGACCCAATACTTGGGAACTACAAACAGCGATATACCCTTGGTTCCAGGAGCTCCGCCTTCGCAGCGGGCCAGATAGAGGTGAATGATATTATCAGCAAAATCTCCATCTCCGCAGGTAATAAATTGTTTACTGCCTTTAATGTTCCAGATCCGCGGATTGTCCGTCGGATATGCTTTTGAGAGTATATCTCCAACGTCGGATCCAGCAGTTGCTTCTGTCAGGCACATGGTTCCCGACCAGGTCCCATCGAACATTTTTGGAAGGAACATATCTTTTAGATCTTGGGTTCCCCAAGTCTGGATCAAGCGGGCTGCGCCTGTAGTCAGACCAATCGATGACAATTGGGCCGGATTGGCCGCCTGGACCATCTCGTTTATGTTCAGTAATAGGATTTCCGGCATGGTCCCTTCTGCGGTTTCGTCAATGTTGGACGTTCCCCACCCATTTTCCTGCATATACTTGAAAAGAGTTCTGAACACCGGAGCACAAGTAACTACGCCATTCTCAAATTTTACCCCGAAATCTTCGCACACGTCAGCGGTGGGAGCAATAACATCATTGGCCATTTTAAGAACCTGGTCCAAAAGCATGTCGATGTCGTCCTTGCTGTAGTAGCCATCAAATTTGGGATAGGCAAAAATCTCCTCTGTGGGCAACCACTCTTTGAGAATAAATTTGAAATCACGGTTGCTGTACGAATAAACTGAACTCATTTGTGATATCCTCCTTATCTTTTCCAATCATTTTTCAGGAACTTATGCGTGACATCCTAGGATAGACAGGTCCATTCAACCTTACCGGCCATTAAAAGTCTATCTGATATCCCGTTTCACCCCCTCACATTCATCTTCTACATAATCGAAAAAATCCCTGTCGAATTTCATGGCTAAACAAAAATTTCACAATCGATATTTGGAGCAGTATTTATTGCTGGCAGATATAATATCGCTTCACATTAAAATTCATCCGCAGGTTAAACCTTGATCCGACCGATTCTGTATCCTTGCGGTGTTATAAGGCCTAGGATCATAATGGTTCGGCCTCCAAGTACCTTTACTGATTCCGCTAGCTATACTGCGGATCAACGAAAACATCTCCAACATCCAATACAGGGTTGATCAATTGTTCAAGGATTTCCCACAAAGCCATATTACGGTAGGCTTTCTAACCAGGATCACGGAATGTTGGCCGGCTTTCTTGAAAATATCTGCCGAATTTACCAATACTCCAACATGCCCTTTGACTTTTCCACAAATTATGGTATTATTATATCGGCCTTCCTATGTCAAACGTTCGCTTACTCTTTCAAGTAGAGTTGAACCTGGGAGACTGGAGGACCTTTATTTGAAAGGAGTTTTTATTATGTCATTTGAAGACAAGTACCTAGCCTGTAAGGAGTGCGGAGCCGAGTTTGTATTCACCATCGGTGAACAAGAATTTTATGCAGAAAAAGGATTCCAAAACATTCCCGGCCGTTGCCCA
>CAZDND010000004.1:15019-29080 GCA_964506825.1 uncultured Syntrophothermus sp. | reverse complement strand
CTTTGGCGAAAGAGAAATGTTCGAAGTAACCTGCGCTGCATGCGGCGTTTTAACCAAGGTTCCCTTCCAACCCAGCGGCGATCGTCCAGTATATTGCAGCGATTGCTTCCGTAAAAGACAGTTCTAACCTAGTTACCCAAAAGGGCTGACGTCAATGACGTCAGCCCTTTTCTTATGTTTTGAAACACAACTCTACAAATAATGGGCGCCTCAAATCCCCAATCCCTCGCTGAGATTTCGGACCTCATGATCATCGATCCATTTGCAACAGTTAACATGCTGTTTCAGTAGCCATATAAAAGGGAAATAGTTTTAATCAGAAGAATATACCCATATGCAATATGGTCACGGTCAGGAGGTTATGTCAATGAGGGATGAAGACAAGACCAAGAAACAGTTGATTTCGGAATTGGAACTTCTTAGGGCTCGGGCTTATCAAAACGAACGGCATCAGATGTCCTTTTCCAATCGTCCCAGTTGGCTGGAAGCTGAGGATCTTTACCTAAGCCTTATTGCCGAAGCACTCTTCGGTTATTACGTTGTCCAGGACGGTAAATTTCTTTTCATCAATCCCAAACTGGCAGAAATATTCGGCTACCATTTTGAGGACATGTTGAATTCAGTAGCTCCCCTGGATATTGTCCATCCTGATAACTTAACGCCTGCATCTGAACACCTCCAATTGAAACATAAGGGCCAAATCGAATTAGGTGTGAATACCCTCAAAGGACTTAAGAAAGACGGGACTACCCTCTATCTGCAGGTTACGAGTTCCCATATCACCTATCGCGGCAGGGCAGCTATTCATGGAAATGTTCTCGATATGACCGAACGCAGATTGATTGAACAACAGCTGCGTGAAAGCGAATCTCGATATCGGGCCATCGTTGAAGACCAAACCGAGCTCATAACCAGATTTCAAGCTGATGGTACAGTGACTTTCGCCAATGAAGCTTATCGCAGGTATTATGGGATAGATATTTCTGAAATAATCGGGAAAGACGTGTTTCCCCCATCCTGGACAGGTCCACGGAACAAGTTTAAACAGCTGGTTTCACACCTTAATCAGGATACACCTTCTGGTAAGTTCGAATACTCGTTCGAAACCCAAAGGGGCACTACTCGCTGGCTGCAATGGACGATTAGAGCCCTTTATGACAATCGGGATACAATTATCGAATATCAAGGGGTTGGCCGCGACATAACCAAGGATAAGCAGGCGGAACAATCCCTGCTGCAAGGGGAAATCCATCTAAAAAAGCAACTGGAATATCTTAATACCTTGATTGAGAACCTTAACGAACTGTTTTTCACTTATGACCTCAACGGCAACATAACTTTCATTAACCGCAAGTGCCAGGAAGTTCTTGGATATTTGCCCTCAGATATGATAGGTCACTGCCTGTATGAATTTGTTCCCGAAAAGTATTATGCCACGCTTGAAAAAGGCATGCGCTTCATTCTGGACCAGGGAGGTTCAGTAAGCGCTGAAAATCCCGTCCTATGCAAGGGCGGGACGATTCGCATCATCAAGCTGAACTCAGCACCAATCATTGAGGAAGGCATAATCACCGGGGCAATGGTTGCAGCCGAAGACGTTACCGAGCGAAAGGCGATCGATGAAGCGCTTCGCAAAAGCCAATCAAATCTGCAAAGCCGAGTAAATTATCTGAATACCATCATCGATAATCTTAATGAAATTTTCTACACCTATGACCGTAATGCTCGAATAACCTTCATAAATCAGAAATCATGGGACGTCCTGGGTTATAAACCGGAGGAATTATTGGGAACAGATATTATGAATTTGGCGGTGCCTGAACACCGGGATGTCATTTGGAAGGAAATCCAAGATCGGCTAACCAAAGGCCACTCCAGCAGCTATGAGCTGCCCATTCACCATCGTAACGGAACAAGACTCCTGCTCCAGCTAAATGCTTCGCCGATTTTCGAAGGTGATGAGGTTGTGGGCGGCATGGCTCTAGCCCAAGACATCTCGGAAAGAAAAAGAATCGAACATGCAATTGCTGAAGAAAAGGAACGGCTGGCCGTAACTCTGCGCAGCATCGGTGAAGGGGTTATCACTACCGACACCAGCGGCCATATAAACCTTCTCAATGAAACGGCTGAAAAGTTATTGGGCCGCCCCCAAGCGGACATCCTTGGCCAACCTATCTATGAATTCTTCAACGTGATCGATCCCGTCACCCGAGAACCTTATCCATTGAATCCCATGGAGGAACTGCAGAATCTGTCCACACTAAAACTTGGCAACCTCATCTTGTTGGACAGGAGCGGTTTGGAACGAACCATTGACGCCACTGCAGCTCGAATTCGAGATGGTTTAGGCAAGTTTATCGGGGTAGTCCTGGTATTTCGAGATATTACCGAAAGGATCCGCATGGAGGAAGAACTGCTCAAAACAACCAAACTTGAGTCAGTGGGAGTGCTGGCCGGAGGAATTGCACATGATTTCAATAACCTGCTGACTGTTATCATGGGAAACGTCTCTCTGGCGAAAATGACCCTGGGTGAGAACGCCTCTGCACAAGCCTTGTTGTCAAAAAGCGAGCGAGCCTCACTGCAGGCCAAGGCACTAACCCAGCAATTATTGACATTTGCCCGCGGTGCTCCTCCCCTGAAGAAAACTGTCTCGCTAGGCATGATTCTTGCGGATTCTTTGAACCTAACCCTCAGCGGCAGCAATGTCAGAAGAGAACTTGTCTTGGAGGATGACCTGTGGCTGGTTGATGCTGATGAAGGTCAGATTGCTCAGGTATTTAATAATCTGATAATCAACGCCATCCAAGCCATGCCGAAAGGTGGGACCGTCACCTTGAGGGCAGAAAATGTATCCATAGATGAATCCATGGGATTGCCCCTGACCCAAGGCAGATATGTCAGAATCGTGGTGAGTGACGAAGGAGAAGGGATCCCGGAATCGCATTATAATCGGATATTTGACCCTTACTTTACCACCAAGCCTACTGGAAGCGGATTAGGACTGGCCACTGCTTACGCCATAATCAAGAACCACAGTGGGCTGATCAGGGTCGACTCCCCCAGCGAAAACGGGACTTCATTTGCCGTTTACTTGCCGGCCTCGAAAAATCTGTCCAAGAAAGAGGCGCCGGATATGGGTTCGGCCACCAACGGTAAGGGTCGTATTCTGGTGATGGATGACGAGGAGGGTATTCGGGACGTGGTGGCCCATATGTTAAGGGCCATAGGTTATGACCCTACACTGGCAGCCGACGGGAAGGAAGCCATCGACCTCTATTCTCTGGCTATGGATTGCGACGCCAAATATGATGCATTAATTATGGACTTGACGGTGCCGGGCGGACTGGGCGGAAAAGAAGCCCTGCAAATCCTTTTGCAGATAGACCCCCAGGTCAAAGCCATAGTCAGCAGCGGGTATTCCAACGACCTTGTGGTGGCCGACTACCGTGATTGGGGCTTTTTGGGATTCGTGCCCAAACCCTTCAGCATTGCTGATCTTGGGGAGGCTTTGAACGACCTGCTGGCGCCATGACAACCAAAGTCATTGGTAGGTCTTTTTTCGAACTTTTAGCATTATCTGGATCATGCAGTTATGCATTGGTTGGATGATTTTTTTGGGTCTGTTAAGGCTGGATTTCATGTTCAAGCCTCAGCCCTTTTTGGCAACTCCTGTCCGCTGGGGTATTCACACCTAACAAAATCCCCATCCCCACCCATGGTATTCGAGGTTATCACTTCACTCTGCTGTAACCGTATACCTGCTCCATTAAAATCCGGTGACATTCGCCGTATACTGTTATTTTGACTTTGAGGGTGAATTTCAATATGATAACAGTATTGGGTAGTAGGGATAATACTGCCGAATATTGCTTTAGTTTCGGCATCCGGGAGAGTGAACAAGCATGTCTTCTACGCCAAGAAAAGGCTTTTTACATTTGGGACTTGATATAGGTTCGACCAGCATCAAGATCGTCTTGCTGGACCGTGCCCGGCAAATAGTATACAAGGATTATCGGCGCCACCAAGCGGATATCAGGAAGACCTTGCGGCAGCTTCTGCTTCAGGCCTTCAAGCACACCGGCAACCTCCCCGTAACGGCTATGGTGACTGGTTCAGCCGGTCTCTCAGTATCCGAATGGCTGGATCTGCCCTTCATCCAGGAAGTAATTGCCTGTACCCAAGCAGTGGAAGCAATCATACCCGACACTGATGTTGCCATTGAATTGGGCGGTGAGGATGCCAAAATTACCTATTTTTCTGGGGGCATCGAGCAAAGGATGAATGGCATATGCGCTGGTGGTACCGGAGCGTTTATTGACCAGATGGCCTCGCTTCTCCAGACGGATGCCGCCGGCCTTAATGAATTGGCCCTGCGGCATCAGATGATATATCCCATAGCCGCTCGATGTGGAGTATTTGCCAAAAGCGACATTCAGCCTCTCCTCAATGAAGGAGCGGCACGGGAAGATATTGCGGCTTCAGTTTTCCAGTCCGTAGTCAACCAGACCATCAGTGGCTTAGCCTGTGGCAAGCCTATTCGGGGAAGGATAGCCTTTCTAGGCGGCCCGCTGAACTTCCTGTCTGCATTGCGCCATCGATTCCAGACCACCCTCAAAATCTCTGAGGAGAATATCAGATTCCCTGATAATGCGGAATATTTTGTTGCCCTTGGGGCAGCGCTTGCCTCCAGCAATCTCCCTGCGATTAGTTTTCAGAGTATTGTTTCCAGATTGCCGGCCCTTGATCTGTCTGGATCCGTTGAAGCAGGAAGTCTGCCCCCGTTATTTTCCAGTATGGAAGAGAAAGAGGCTTTCCAAAAAAGGCATGCCCGCCATCGGGTGGATCAAGCTGAACTTTCGCAATACACAGGCGCTTGTTACTTGGGCATCGATGCAGGGTCTACCACCACGAAGGCAGTCCTTATTGACGACCGGGGTCGACTGCTTTCTTCATTTTATGGCAGTAATAACGGAAGTCCCATCAAATCAGCGCTTCTTATCCTGAAACAATTTTATCGCCTGATGCCTGAAGGGGCGTTTATCGCCAATTCAGTTGTCACGGGGTATGGGGAAGGACTCATCAAGGCCGGACTCTCGGTTGACCATGGAGAAATTGAGACAATCGCTCATTTCACCGCCGCTGAATATTTTTTCCCCGGCGCCGAGTTCATCTTGGATATCGGTGGTCAGGATATGAAATGCCTTCGGGTTAAGAATGGTGTAATAGATAGCATAATGCTTAATGAAGCCTGCTCTTCGGGGTGCGGTTCTTTTATCGAATCCTTTGCCAACTCCCTGGAGATCCCCGTGGAGAATTTCGCCACCCTGGCCATGGAATCCTCGGCCCCAGTAGATCTGGGTTCCAGATGCACTGTTTTTATGAACTCCAAGGTCAAACAGGCTCAAAAAGAGGGCTCCACTGTAGGAGATATTTCCGCCGGATTATCATATTCAGTTATCAAGAATGCCCTTTTTAAGGTTATCAAGATAAGAGACCCCCGGGAGCTGGGCGACAAAATAGTTGTCCAGGGAGGAACCTTTCATAATGACTCGATCCTTAGGTGTTTTGAGCTCATCACTGGCAAGGAAGCTGTAAGGCCTGATATTTCTGGATTGATGGGCGCCTTTGGCGCTGCGCTAATAGCCATGAAGAAATCCGCACCCAACAGGCGCAGTTCCATCATCAGTTCGGAAAGTGCCGATATTTTTTCTTTTGACACTACGACTCGAAGGTGTGGGGGCTGCACCAACAATTGTCTTCTTACCGTCAACCGATTTTCAGGTGGCGGAAGATACATTTCCGGCAACCGGTGCGAGCTTCCTCTGGGTAAAGAAACTGATAGCGAACCCCTGCCTAACCTGTTTGATTTCAAAATGAAACGACTGTTTGATTATGATCCCCTGCCTTTGGAAAGAGCTCCTCGAGGGGTAATCGGAATTCCGCGTGTTCTCAATATGTATGAAAATTACCCATTTTGGTTCACCTTTTTAACAGAGCTAGGATATAGGGTCGAGCTTTCGCCTCCTTCTTCCAAGCTGGTTTTTGAATTGGGAAGTGAGACGATCCCCTCGGAGTCAGCCTGCTACCCAGCAAAACTGGTCCATGGTCATATTGCCCATCTATTGGACAAGGGTATCAAGACCATATTTTATCCTTCGGTGGTATATGAAATCAAAGAACAGCCCGAGGCTAACAACAATTTCAACTGTCCCATGGTCATATCCTATCCGGACGTGGCTCGAGTAAACATCGATGACCTCAGGAACAGCGATATCACTTACCTGAATCCATTTCTGCCCTTCAATCATCGTGCGCGTCTTGGTGATCGACTTCATGAAGTGTTCAGTAGTTTTGGCATCAAGAAAGGCGAGATCCGTCGAGCAGTAAAACTGGCCGCTAAGGAAGATGAGGCTTTCAAACATGACATACGCCTTGAAGGCCAAAAGGTGTTGAACCACCTGTCAAAAACCGGGCAGCACGGCGTGGTTCTTGCAGGAAGGCCTTATCATATCGATCCCGGTATCCATCATGGCATTCCTCAGGTATTCAATAACTGCGGAATGGCTGTGCTGACTGAAGACTCGGTTGCTCATTTGGGCAGGATCGAGCGGCCTTTGCGAGTGGTGGATCAATGGGCCTATCATTCCAGACTCTACGCTGCTGCCAGCTTTGTCTGCCAACAGGAAAAAATCGAGTTGGTTCAACTTAATTCCTTTGGCTGCGGACTGGATGCGGTCACCACAGATCAGGTTCAGGAAATTATGCAACAGCATAATAAGATATATACCCTGCTTAAAATCGATGAGGTTACCAACTTGGGTGCCGCTCGGATCAGGATCCGCTCGCTGGCAGCTGCTCTGGCAGAGCGGGACAAGGAAGGTATATCTCCTCATAAACTCCATGATAGCCCTCCGAGAAAAATGTTTACGAAAAAAATGAGAGAGGATCATGTGCTTCTCTGTCCCCAGATGGCTCCCATCCATTTCGAGCTCCTGAGTGAGGCTATCCGATCTGAGAGATATAAACTGGTTCTTTTGGATACGGCGGAAAAAAGCGATGTGGAGGAAGGCCTTAAATATGTTAATAATGATGCCTGCTACCCATCAATAATCGTTATCGGGCAGCTTATTCACGCTTTACAGTCGGGCCAATTTGACCTGAATAACACCACGGTATTAATGAGTCAAACCGGTGGTGGGTGCAGAGCCACCAACTATATTGCTCTGCTGCGCAAGGGTCTCAAGGAAGCTGGTTTCGAACAGGTTCCAGTGCTTTCTTTAAACTTGGGAGACCAGGAAACCAACCCTGGGTTCAGAATTACTCTCCCCCTGATGCGCAAGGCTATCATGGCTATGGTTTACGGTGATCTGCTGATGCGGGTTGTGCATCGGGTCCGTCCCTATGAAAAGATTCCCGGTACTGCCAATCTTCTCTTCAGAAAATGGATGGATATCTGCAAGCAACAACTTCAGGATGCGGATAATAAGACTTTTAACCATAATATCCTCTCAATAGTGGAGGAATTTGACAACCTGGAGATTTCCCATAATCCCAAACCCAAGGTGGGCGTTGTGGGCGAAATACTGGTCAAATATCATCCCGCGGCCAACAACAACATCATCGGTATCCTTGAAAAAGAAGGTGCTGAGGCGGTTATTCCCGATATGATGGATTTCTTCCTCTATTCGATTTATGACGGAGTCTATCAGCACCGGCAGCTGGCAGGTTCCAGACGCAAGATGTGGTTCAGCAAAATATTCATCCGGTACCTGGAGAACTACCGTCGGTATATGAAAAAGGTATTGGACGACAGCAAGCGTTTTGAGGCGCCTCCCTCAATTTATCACCTGGCAGAAATGGCTAGCAAAGTCCTGTCTTTGGGACATCACACCGGAGAAGGCTGGTTTTTGACTGCCGAGATGTTGGAACTGATAGATGCCGGGGTGCCTAACATAGTCTGCGTGCAGCCATTTGGATGTCTTCCCAACCACGTTACCGGGAAAGGCATGATCAAGGAACTAAAACGAAACCACCCTGAATCCAACATCGTGGCCATAGACTACGATCCTGGTGCCAGTGAAGTCAACCAGCTCAACCGCATTAAGCTGATGCTTTCGGTGGCACTTCAGAACCTTGCAGGGATGTCCAGATCCACCTCCGATTTTCCGCTGGGGCTCGCGGAGACAACGAGGAGCTCGGATTTGGCCTAAGCTGTTCCTTCATGGAGCATGGCAAAACCCTTGATCGGCAGTTTATCAGATTAATGACCATTTTCTAAAGAGAACCCTTGGCCCGAAGGACCTAAAATATATTCTAATAATGGCAGGGAGGCACAGACCATGACCACCAAACAGCGTAACGCCATGTTCGACATGTTAAAAGGCCTCGGTATCATATCCGTTATCTTCAGCCATGTGTACCGTGGCGGCACCGATCCCCTGGCGGTTTTCGTACGGGAAATCGCCATGTGGTGTGTTCCGATGTTCTTCATGGTCCAGGGTTATTTCATGTCCTCCGGCGCCGCCAACTGGACCCAATCTTCATGGAAAAAGATCCGGAAGACCTATGTCCCATATCTCTATTGGGCTGTTGCTTATGGGGTTTATTTCTGGATCACCGCTGGCAAAACATTTACGGTAATGGACTTGATCCTTGGAAAAACCGCCCTGCACCTCTACTATATGTTCTATTACATCGTATTCGCTATCTTTTGCCCGCTTCTATACCACCTGCCCCGATCAATCCGTTTAGGTTCACTTTGGCTCATGGTCATGAGCAATGTCGGCATGAACCTTATCCTGGAAATATCCAAAACCAACCATGTGGTTATTCTCAGTTGGTCGGGCCCCAATATCTTCAAGTGGTGGGGATTCATTGCCATTGGTATGCTGCTGGCTGAATATCCTCAGGTTAAGGAATACATAACCAATAATGCCCGGAAGGTTGCAGCCGGTGCGCTGGTGGTCTTCCTGATCGGACTGGCTGAGCCCTATTTAGCCAACACTACTGGATATTTGTTCAACAAAGTAGCTCTATTTCCTATGTCGCTCGGTCTGACCCTGCTGTTGGCAATCTATTTCAGCACCGAAAATCCACTGGGGGAAAGGTTTCTTTCCTATATAGGCTCCCGGACCCTGGGAATCTACCTTGGACATTTTTTCTTGGTCGATCCCCTTCGCAACCACTTGATTCCCAATGATCGTGCACTGGTAGCCATCCTCATCCTGTTAATATGTCTGGCGGTCAAGGAAATCAAAGACCGGGCTAAAGTGATGTGGTCTCAACGATTAGCTTCTCAATGACCCATCGATTGATCCTCGATAAATGAATCCGTCGTTTGTTTTCGTGGTTATTTTCTTTTCCAGTCGTCAATTTTTGACCCTAAATGGATTATTATTTTCCCTATTCCTGCCATCAGCATGAGAATCGTAAAGAAGGTCAGGAACCCTGCCAGCCCCGCCAGAACGTCCATAGTCTCCATGTTTCCTCGACCGGTGATTCTCTGTTCCACCTCAATGGCAACAGCCAGAAAGGTTAGCACAATCGTGGTAAAAATGAACGAGACTGCTCCGATGCCCAGGCGATAGAGGCAACCAATCACAATATTGCTGGCCAGAAATATGACTATTCCCAACAATCCGAAAACCCAAAAGTGAAGCATCTTGTCGTCAACCGGAGTCCCGGTTTGAGCCACCAGAAGTAAGATCAGATCATGAATATGATTTAATACCTCTGACCCATACTGCAGCAACCGTTCCATAATCCACCCGCTCCTTTATCCCATGCCGCTTTTATCAACTATAATACAAGTTATCAAATCATCACCAATCAATAACTCTCAAGCGTAATCAGTAGTGAATTAGAACCGTTTTTCTACATAGGGCTACAACCTCATCATGCAGGACAATTTAAAAGCTATGGGGAAATATAGACTGACCTTATCACATCTTCTCATTTAATCAATCTTCTTGACCAACTGCTGGTCGACTCCACTTTAAGTCAATAATATGAAAAGGAGGGTCATCTTGAACCTTAAAACCTCATTCGCCATTTTCAGCCTATTTGTATGTGGATTATTTTTGGCACTGATCGTTGCCCCGTCGACCACCATGGGAGCTAATCCGGCAGGTGAAAACCTGACCATAATCTTTACCTCTGATATTCATTCCAATTTCGAACCGGCAACTATAGTTATCGAAAAAGGCCGCATTGAAGAAAGAGGAGGCCTGGCTGGATTGGCCGGGATAATTTCCCGAGAGAATTTGAAAGCTCCTGATGGGGTGCTGGTTATCGACGGTGGGGACTTTAGCATGGGAACCCTCATGCACACTCTGTATTCGGAAGAGGCTGCCGAACTCAGGATGCTGGGGC
Source organism: uncultured Syntrophothermus sp. (assembly GCA_964506825.1). GTDB lineage: Bacteria > Bacillota > Syntrophomonadia > Syntrophomonadales > DTU052 > JAAYDA01. Next base: position 18,706 of record CAZDND010000004.1, on the reverse strand, counting down.
GCCTTGGTTACGATGCTACTACTCTGGGAAACCATGAGTTTGATTTTGGTTATTCCGGTTTGGCTTCCATGCTTCAGAAAGCTAAAAGCAGTGGCGATCTCTTGCCAAACCTGGTGGTTTCCAATCTGGAGTTAGACCCAGGCAGCGTTTCAACCCGTCCATTGATTGATGCGCTGAAAGCCTATCCGGCTAAAGATTATGCCATCATAGAGAAAAACGGATTGAAAGTCGGCGTTTTTGGTCTGCTGGGCCAAGACGCGGCTCACGATATGATATTGGACAGCGGCCTTGAGGTCACAGATCAGATTGAGATGGCAAAAAGGGTGACCTCAATTTTGAGAGAAACAGAGAAGGTTGATGTCATCGTATGTTTATCACACTCGGGAACCCTGTCCAAAGATGATCCGGAGGATGAACTCCTGGCACAAGAGGTACCCGAGATTGACTTTATCCTCAGCGGGCATTCCCACACTACCTTGTTCAAACCCATCATGAAAAGCCAGACTATTATCGGTTCTCCTGGATCCAACAGCCGTTATGCAGGGATCTTGGAGCTCAAATGTTTAGCTGGTCAACGCCCCACTCTGCTCAGTTACCGATTGGAGGAGATTACTCCCAAGACTGATAAGGCATCGACGGTAGATGATCAAATCGATGAGTTCAAAGCAATAGTCGATAGGAACCTGAAAACTGCTTATGGACTGGGGTATAGTCAGATTGTTGCGGAATCATCATTCGATATGGAATCCCTGGATGAAATGACTGCTAATGCCGTGGAATCAGGGGTGGGCGATCTAATAGCCGATGCATTTCGCTACGCGGTGCAGACAGCCGAAGGCGACAAGGGTGAATATTTGCACGTTTCCGTTGAACCCTTGGGAGAAATAAGGTCTTCTTTTACCTCCGGTCCAATAGCCATAAACGAGTTATTCGAAGTACTGTCTCTGGGTCAAGGCCTGGATGGCAGTGCTGGCTACCCACTGGTCAGTTTCTATCTGAATGGAAAAGAAATCAAAAATTGTTTGGAAACTCAGGCAACCATGGCCCCCACAGATTCCAAATACAACCTTCAGGTATCTGGTATCAAATTCAAGTACAACCCTAGCAGGATCCCTTTTGACCGAGTTTACGATATTCAGATCAGCAACTCCAAGGGGGAATATGGGCCCATACTGAAAGAGAAACTTTACCGGGTTTGCACGCCTTATTACACTGCCAAAATGCTGGCCAAGATGGGGGATTTGTCTTACGGCATAATATCGGTAACCCCGAAGGATTTAAATGGCAAACCTGTAAAAGACCTGACCCAAGCTTTGGTAGACGCCGATCCCGATCAAGCTGGCATTCAGGAACTAAAAGAGTGGACTGCTCTTGCTGATTACCTGGCGGCCCAACCCGATCTAAATGGCAATGGAATTCCTGACGTTCCAATAAAATACAGCCAACCCGCGGGGCGCTATCAAATGGCTGCATCCAGTGCCCCCTTAGCGCTAGTGCGGGACTCTGGCCCGATTACCTGGGTAGTGTTCGGTCTGGTGATTTTGTCGGCGGTGGTTTTTGGCCTCTTGGCCCGCAAACTCAGGATGCGCTTTCTTGGCAAACCGGCGGGGAAATAACAGTTTCCTTTAAAAGAATAGGGCCGAAGCCAATCCTCGGCCCTTACTTATCTTTTTCCGGCTTCCCAATCTTGTGAATCGACACCTCAGCCCTCCCAGCCAATAATTCATACCGGTCTCATCAAAAAATCTAGTATTGGCCGCGAGGGTGTAATTTTCGTTTCTGGTACCAGCGAGTGCATGATTGCCTTCAGATATCCAAATGTTTCTATTGGTTATTTGAGATAAACTATAGTAGTATGTGGAGATTAGGAGCAGTAATGAGAAGGATTTCCCCGGAAGATGGTTTCCGGTATCCAGGGTCATTACCAAGTATGGATATGATAAGCGCAGGGTTTCCAGAATTATTAATTTAGGAGTGTTTTCTATGAGTGGTTTTTTTGGGGTGGTTTCTAAAACTGACTGTGTAATGGATGTTTATTTCGGTACGGACTACCATTCACACCTGGGTACCAGCAGGGGTGGAATAACAGTTTGGAGCGGAAACAGTTTTAACATGTCAATCCATAATATCGAAAGCACTCAATTCAGAACCAAATTTGAATCTGAAGTTTCAAAAATAAAGGGTAATATGGGGATCGGTTGCATTAGCGATACAGAACCCCAACCGCTTACAGTCCGGTCGCACCTTGGTCCCTATACAATCAGCACCATAGGCAAAATCAACAACCTGCAAGAGATTGCTGACCAGTCGTTCAAAAGTCAGAATATCCATTTATTAGAGACCAGCGGGGGTGATATCAACCCTACCGAGCTGGTTTCGGTAATAATCGACCAAGAAGACAATTTTAAGGACGGTTTGCTCAGGGCACAGGATATGATAGAGGGATCATGTTCGATTCTTATATTAACCCCTCAGGGAATATATGCATCCAGGGACAAGCTGGGCCGAACACCTTTGATCGTAGGTAATAAGGAAGGTGCCTACTGCGTATCCTTCGAATCCTGCGCATTTACTAACTTGGGTTACAGCTTTCATAGCGAACTTGGACCTGGGGAAATCATCTTTGTAAGCCCGGATGGTATTGAAAAAATTGCTCCCCCACGACCCAAGATGCGCATATGCGGTTTTCTTTGGGTCTATTATGGATACCCGTCGTCGACCTATGAAGGATTGAACGTGGAAGTCATGCGTTATAGAAATGGTGCCTCCCTGGCTAAAAACGATGGAGTGAAGATTGATATGGTAGCCGGAATCCCGGACTCGGGTGTGGGGCACGCCATTGGCTATTCCAATGAATCCAAGGTGCCGTACGGCCGTCCGTTTGTCAAATACACACCTACCTGGTCCAGGAGTTTCATGCCGCAAGACCAAAAGATCAGAAATCTGGTGGCCAAAATGAAACTGATGCCAGTGCCTGAATTGATTAACAACCAACGTTTGCTTTTCTGTGACGATTCAATTGTTCGCGGCACACAGCTTAGGGAAACCGTTAGCCTGCTGTATAAATGTAATGCACGGGAAGTCCATATCCGTCCCGCCTGCCCCCCCCTGCTCTATGGCTGCAAATTTCTTAATTTCTCGACCTCAACATCAGAAATGGATCTGGCTGCCAGGCAGGCGATCATCAAGCTTGAGGGAAAAGTGCCTGACAGCCTTGATGCCTATAGTGATTCCGAATCCGATAAATATCATCAGATGGTCAAATATATCGGCAAGCGCCTCAACTTTTCGAGCTTAAGGTATCAAACCCTGGATGATATGATCGATGCCATAGGCATCGGCAAAGATAAGATCTGCACCTATTGCTGGAATGGAGTCGGATAACCTTGGGCTAAACATCATCTAACCCAGACTTGTTAACCAGATGTGGGCGAGGATAAGCTGAATTTTTGTCCCATTTTGATGATGACCGGGAATATTCATCACTTCTTGAGATGCCGTCAACTAACCGATTTTTTCAAAAACAACCATCTGAGAGGCTGCCTACTTATTTTCGGGTCATCGGCATTGAAGATGTATCCTTAAGCGCCCACAAAAGGGCCATTATCCATCCTAATATTGTCCAGCCTAGTAGAAGATTGGTGACAATAATCCTGTTTTTATCATTCCTATCCTTACGAATCGCCA
>CAZDND010000004.1:14366-15009 GCA_964506825.1 uncultured Syntrophothermus sp. | reverse complement strand
ATACAAAACACTTCCGCCTGTGATAGCAGCCACTAAGATAATTTCTAACATCCCAATGTTTTTCTCCCCCTTCCAGGTTTATTTGCGATGTTCTTTGCTAAATCATTCATCTGAGGTCCATATTAGCCTATTTCTTCATATAATTTCAAAGGGGCACCTGCAAAAAGACCCCCCGAGCTAGTATAACCAGCCGGAGGGTCTTAAACTGTCACGTTATTTTGATGCTTATTTGCCAATCATTACCGAACTCGCTTTAATGACTGCGAATGCGTCGTCTCCAATTTTTAATCCCATGGATTTGGCCGAAGTGCTGGTAATGCTGGCAACCACACTAACGCCGCCAACGTCTAAAACCACTTCAGTCGAGACAGGTCCTTCCTTTATATCAGTAATTTTGCCTTTTAACTGATTTCTCGCTGATAACTGCATATTATCCCTCTCCTTCTTTTGAATATTCTGACATCTCCTGTCCTTACTTTACCTCGGAGCATACCCGGGTGTCAAGGAACATATCCGCCAGCCTGGGTAAAAACCGGACGCCATTTTTCAATCGTTTTGGCCGCATCCTACTGACCCTCGAAGATCTCTCGTCGCTAGACAATAAAAAATTCCTTGCAAGTCAGCAAGGAATTGAATCTCAAAT
>CAZDND010000004.1:5551-14356 GCA_964506825.1 uncultured Syntrophothermus sp. | reverse complement strand
GTGGATACTGGACTTCTCATTTGGTGCGGTAGATGGGACTTGAACCCATACGTCTCTCAACACACGCCCCTCAAACGTGCCTGTCTGCCGATTCCAGCACTACCGCCCTTGATGTTGTAACCGATTGGCCTTATACGAGCCTAGCAGAGTTTTTGCGAGGGTCATGGTCTGCAAAGTCCGCGATACCACCCTAAAAAAGCGCCCACGCGCACCTATTATTATAATCGCCGGATGGGGCAGCGTCAACTCCATATGCCAATAAAACCGATATACCGAGCTCATTCAGCCTCTTCGAAGTCCGTATCCCGATATATTGTTTGATAGATCTGGTATTCGTCCTGTACCTTTTTTACATGGCTGCGAGTCTCTGGAAACGGTATTTTAGACAGTTGTCCCTCGGAACCGTCCCAATAACCCTTGGTCAACCATTCTCTTACGTTGCCCCTTCCGGCATTATAAGCGGCCAAGACCAGCGGCACCTGACCGTCGAACTCCCTCATTAAATCCGAAAGATACCAGCACCCAAGCAACAAGTTGATCGTCGGTTCATTAAGTTGGTGGTCTTCCAACCCCTCAATGTCCAGTTGCTCGGCCGCCCAGTGAGCTGTATCCGGCATCAACTGCATCAGTCCCCGGGCCCCGCTGGCCGATTTGGCCTCCGAATTGAAGTGGCTTTCGACCTTTATTAGGGCAAAAACCAGCAAGGGATCAATTTCATACTCCTGTGAATATTTGATAACCGTTTCTCGGTAGTGGACTGGATAAAAGAAGGTTATCCAATGTGAGTACGTCAAGACAGTAAGCATGGTCAAGATAACAAATACCCACATTAATGCCGGATAACGCCACCCTGATTTGCCGTTCCGCAATTTGGGCATCTGTTTTCCCCTTCCTGATCCTCGGATCCACGGATATATTAATCAGCAAGATCAACGCCGAAGACTTAGTCGAGTCAGCAGATCCCTTAAACATTGTTCTACCACAGCCCTCGTTTCCTCCAGAGAGCCCCGGTTGTCGATTAGCAGGTCAGCCTTCCGCATCTTCTCTTCCATTGGCATCTGAGCCGCCATCCGGCTCAAAGCCTCAGTTTCGTTCAATCCGTCCCGGTGCATCATCCTTTTTATCTGCAAAGGATCGTCAACCCACACCACCCAAACCTCATCCACCTTACTGTCAGCGCCGGTTTCAATCAGCAAGGGCACGTCCCATACCACAATGTCGGTGCCGGCAGGCATTTGCTGCATTTTCCATTCAAATACCTCCCAAACCCGCGGATGGGTCAAAGCGTTCAGCCGTGCAAGCCGATCGGGATCATTGAACACCAGCTTCCCCAACTTAATCCGATCAATTTGTCCGTCCTCTGTCAGCGCCTGGGCTCCAAATTCTCTTACAATATCGCAATAAGCCGGTTGTCCTGGCTCAACAATTTCCCGGGCTGCCTGGTCAGCATCAATAACCGGCAAACCGATCCCCGCCAGCATTTTTGATACCGTACTCTTCCCGCTGGCAATCCCGCCAGTCAGACCAATTATATACAACGTTCATCACCTCGATATCCAAAGATCGCAGATATATTATTAATCCCTTAAATTCACGAGTTGCTTAGATCTGGCAGCGGGAACAGTAATGGCTGCTGCGCCCACCGATAGTGTCCCGGCAGATGGGTTGTCCACATATGGGACAAGGCTGCCCCGTTTTACCATATACCTGGAGTTGGTGTTGAAAATTCCCGGGTAAATTCATCCCGTCCCGATAATCTCTGAAGGTCGTGCCCCGGTTGTCAATTCCCATCTGCAGGGTGTGTACCACGGAATCATATAGCGTCTGGATCTCGGCGCTGCTCAGGGATCCTGCCGGTCGACCAGGCTGAATACCTGCCCTATGAAGGATCTCATCGGCATAGATGTTACCGATTCCAGCAATGAGGTCCTGTTTAAGAACCAGAGTCTTGATGGCCACCCGCCGATTCCGGCATTTGGCACCCAAGTATTCACAATCAAAATCTTCTCCAAGAGGTTCCGGCCCCAATAGCGAGACCACAGATTCTGGTTCCCGGGTGAGCCAGATGCCGCCGAATCGACGAGGATCGGTAAAACGCAGTTCGACTCCATCTTGCAGATAAATCACCACATGTGTATGCCGGACCATAGGGGTGCCTGCATCTGCCCGATAAAACCTGCCGCTCATCCCCAAATGGACTACTATCGCCCGCCCTTTCCCCATTTTCAGGATGATGTATTTCCCGCGACGGAGGATTTCTTTGATTTTCTTGCCCTTCAAGTCAGCAGCCGAAAAGTCTTCTTTATGCATGACGGTATTATTGAATATCTCCATTTGAAGGACCTTCTGCCCCACCAGGGGCTGCAGCGATCTGACAATGGTTTCGACTTCAGGAAGCTCAGGCACTATCTCACTCCCAACTATTCATCTCATACCAGTTCATTCCTGTCTTGACTGCCACCTTAAGAGGTACTCTGAGTTCGAAGGCTGACTCCATGCAATCCCTGACGATATTGGCAACCGTATTCACTTCATCAACTGCCACCTCTAACAGTAAGTCATCATGCACCTGGAGGATTACCCTGCTGAGAAGCGAGCCGACCTTTAGTTCAGCGTCCACCTTCAACATAGCCAGCTTGATGATATCGGCAGAACTGCCCTGTATGGGAGTGTTCAGAGCCATGCGGTCGGCCATGGAACGAATCATCCGGTTACTGCTCAGCAGGTCCGGCAAATAGCGACGTCGACCCAGGATGGTAGAAACATAACCCCTATCCCTCCCCAAAGCTACAGTATCCTGCATGTACTTCCTAACTCCCGGGTATGCATCAAGGTATTGTTTGATATATTCTCCTGCCTCAGTGCGGCTGACTCCGGTATCTCTGGCCAGGCCAAAATCACTAATACCGTATATGATACCAAAATTGACCGCTTTTGCCCGGCGGCGCAATTCCGAAGTTACTTCCTCCAAAGGTACTTTAAAAATTTCAGATGCAGTCCTGGCATGGACATCAATCCCCGCCTGGAAAGTCTCTATGAGGGTTTGATCCTCGGACACATGCGCCAGAACCCGCAAATCAATCTGTGAATAATCAGCACTCAGGAAAATCCACCCGCCTGTGGCTGGTACAAAGGCTTTACGAATGCGACGACCTTCTTCCATTCTGATGGGTATATTTTGGAGATTAGGCTCCACGCTGGAGAGACGACCGGTAGCTGTTACCGCCTGCTTGAATATCGTATGCACCCGTCCAGTTTCGGGGTGGATGGCATTTGGCAGCGTATCCACATAGGTGGACTTCAATTTCGTAAGCTGACGGTAGTCCATGATCATACCAATTATTGGATGATGATCGTACAACTGCTCAAGGACCGCGGCATTGGTCGAAAATCCTGTCTTGGTTTTTTTCATAGCCGGCAACCCCAGTTGTTCAAAAAGGATATGCCCCAACTGCTGGGTGGAATTTATGTTGAATTCTTCGCCTGCCAAATCGTAAATACCAGCTTCGGTAATTTCCAGCCGATCTCCCATTTCCAGGGATATAGCTTCCAGGGTATCCTTGTCCACCCGCACACCCACCAGCTCCATATCGGCCAATATCCTCGAAAGAGGCAGCTCCACATCTTGGTAGAGCTTGAGTATATCCGGTTCAGCCCTGTCCAATAAATACTGATGAAATTTCATGATATTTGCCGCTGCCTGTTCCGGACTGCGTACCTCCTCCACTACCTGCCCCCAGTAGTGAAACAGGTGATCCTGAAGGGTCTCGCCTTCATAGGAGGTATCGACGCAGTAAGACAACAACAGGGTATCACCCTTTACCCCTTCCATATGAATTCCATGTCTCGCCATAGTTACCCTGGCAGCTTTACTGTCATGAAAATATTTGCCGATCTCAGGATCTTCCATGATGGTCCGCACCCGAGCAACTTCTTTACCCGGGAGGAGATACACCTGGTCATGCCAGAAAATATAAATCTCCAATAGTTCGCCCCACATGGGATGATGGGGTTTGATGACTATGAATACTCCCAACTCATCTCCTGGCTGGATCTCCTCAATGACCTGATTTATGTCTCCAACTAACCGTTTTTCCAATTCAACCGAGCCTAGTTCCCGCGCAAAAGTATTAAACTCCAATTCCCGATAGAGTTGGGTCAGGCGACCTTTGTCGGGATTGTCCCACCGAAATGATTCGACATCAAAATCCACATCCAGGTCGGTAACGATCGTTGCCAGACGGCGGCTCATCATAGCCTGTTCCCTGTGTTCCAGCAGCAGCTTGCGGATTCTCTCAGGACTGACTTCATCGCTCCTCTCGTAGAGGGTTTCCAGGTCACCAAAGGTTTTGATGAGCTTGATAGCAGTCTTTTTGCCTATACCGGGAATTCCGGGAATATTGTCAGAGGAATCCCCCATTAATCCTTTAACGTCGATCAACTGACGGGGATATACTACCCAATGGTCCAAGACTGCTTGTTCGTCATACTTCTCAATCTCGGATATCCCTTTGCGGGTAAGTACCACCTCCAGCCCGCCCCCCACCAATTGCAGTGCATCCTGATCTCCGGTGACGATAACGCAGGGGAGCCCCATTTCGCAAGCCTGGCGGCCCAGGGTCCCGATCAAATCGTCTGCCTCATGGCCTTCCATCTCAATCCATTTGACATCCAAGGCAGCCAGGATCTCCCTTAAAACCCCAAATTGCCCCCTCAACTCCGCCGGAGCTGCCGGTCGATGCGCCTTGTAATCAGCATATTCCTGGGTGCGCACCGTGACCCGACTCTTGTCAAAAGCCACTACCACAAAGGAGGGGTCATATTCCCTTAAAACCCGGAAAAGCATAGTAAGAAAACCAAATACCCCGTTTGTAAAAACCCCCTCCCGGGTTCTAAGTAAAGGCAGGGCATAAAAGGCCCGATATAATAGGCTGTTGCCATCGATCAGCATTAATAAGTCATTTTTCATCCGCCCACCATCCTTAATTACTCCTTAACAAAATTCAATGGGCAGGAATAAAATCCTGCCCATGACGTATTTTCGGTTATTCGGTTGATTAACTAAGGGTTGATCTCCCCAGTGATGGTTACGCTTACAGCTACCAGCTTGCTGTTTTGATCGATATCGTTCAGCTTATCCTGAAGATGAACCTTCTCAAACTGCATAGCCTTCAGCTTGCTCTGTTCATCAGCATCCAGATCTGTGCTGCTCTGCAATCTGGTGATCTCAGCCTCAACTTCACCCATCCTGTCGCGCAAATTGTTATACTCACCGCTGACGTTATCAGTCCCCTGCCTGGGTTGGTTCTGGATACCCATACTTTTCAGGTCAGCCAGCATATCATCTGCCTTATCCGGAGAGACCCTGATCACAACCACCCTGGAAACACCTGACATCAATTGACTGCTGCCAGCTTCGACCCGAGCATCATATGATGCGGCCAATTGGGTCAAACTATCCACAACTCCGTCCACATCTGGGGTGGTCGTCGAAACAGCAACCGTATTTATAACCCGTTTCTCCGCGGACGGAGCCACAGTAACGGCCACCTGCTGCTCAGGCACCTCTGTCACCTGCAGCGGCTCTTGTCCTGGTGCAGTAACGACAGGATGAGTCACGGTCTGCGGTGCTGGTTCCTCTTTGTTGCCTGTTATACCCTGCAGAGCCAACTGCATCTGCTGTTGCTTGACCTGCAAAAACTCTTCAATGCTACTGCTCAAACCGCCTGGATTTGGAGAAACCTCTCCCGAGTCTTTTCCTAGAAATTCAGCCACCATGGGAAGAGGTACAAGGCTGCTAATATACATCCCCGCAATCAAAGCCACACTGGCTGCTGCAGCGACAAACCATTTCGCTCTTTGTCTCACCGGGTTCCATCGATTATAGCTTGGTAACGGTGCGCGTTTCTCAAGCGACAGTCTCTCCCGCATCTGGGTCATAAACTCAGGCGGAGCCTCAAGCTCATCCATACCTCGCATAATTGTGAACAGCCTCTTATAGTCCTCCAACTCCCGCTGGCAGACATCGCAAGAGGACAAATGCCTCTCCAACCCAATTTTCTGCTCATCGGGCAGCATAGAATCCGTATAAACAGGCAACAAGCTTTTGGCATATTGACATCTCATGGCACCGCACTCCTTCTACCACATAGGACGTCAGCATCAGGTTAAAAGTTCCCGTTTTTTTACCTTCCTGCGAAGCACTTCACGTGCCCTGCTGAGTCTGGACTTTACTGTGCCAATCGAACACTGGAGAATCTCGGCGATTTCTTCGTAGGTCAAATCCATAACATCTCTCAGAATAATTACCGTCCTGTGCTCGGGCTTCATAGAATCAATAATCTTTTGCAATTCATTTTCCAACTGTTTTTGCTCATATATTGCATCAGCCGTTGGCGATGGATCAACCAGCTCCCTTTCGATATCCTTTCCATTAGTGGTTGCCAAAGGCTCATCAATAGATACGATATGAAGGGTCCGCTTTCTTTTGCGCAGTTCATCGAGACAGACATTGGTCGTAATCCGGTATAGCCAGGTTGCCAGGGATGACTCGCCTTTGAAGGTTCCCAGAGAGCGATACGCTTTGATGAGCGCTTCCTGGGCCATGTCATTGGCATCTTGTTCATTGCCCATATAGCGATAACTAAGCGTATAGATCTTGTGCTGATATTTTTCAACCAGATGTTCAAAGGCTTCAACGTCACCTTGCAGACATAGAATGATTAATTCTTCATCTTTTCCCAGAAGCACCCTCCTCTCTTCCAGGAGTGGATATTACCAACTCTTGTAATTCGATAATATTAAGAATATCTCCTTTAAAAGAAGCATTGGCCACAATCCAGCCCATAGGCTTGATGTCACGAACCCCGCGGAACCCCCCGGAAAGATCGGTCTGCCAAGCAGATCCTCTGGTATTGTTGCTGACTGCTTCGATGATCATGAACCTATATATATTCATGCCAATGGGCTCAAACCAATCAGTGCCGGCAAATATGCTCTGAAATTGACAGATGATCGCCTGTTCATTATAATATGAATGCGCTGAGTTTTCGACCATTAGGCCGATATCGCTTAGCATTAACGCCGAAGTGGTGGAATTGGCAGACGCACTCGACTCAAAATCGAGAGCCCTACGGGTGTGCGGGTTCGAGTCCCGCCTTCGGCACCATCGGTTAATCGGGGGCTTTTTAGCCCCCTTATTATTTCTTGAGTCTCTCCCGCTTTTCAAATTAAATCCATGGTTACATCCGTTCGATTATTAATCAAGCCTTTCATGAAGATGCAGTGGGCTTATCCCTTGATAAAATTGGATACTTTGTGGTTGCGAGACCTTTTTTCGAGGTTCCATATTTTCTGTTTACGCCATATTTTAATCTGTTCTTTGATGTTTCTTTTAACCTCACAACCCATTAACATCCGTTGGACTCATTTTATTTAGGCAGGGTTCAAAGGGACTTCTGGTCCTGCTCCCCTCCCGGTTGGTTACTGCCACCTCCAGATTGCGTAGCCCCACTGTTTGCGGTTGCCGATATCCGGATGGAGCGAGCGACAGCGGGATTATATCACCCTTATCGGAATGATCATGCATCCCGTATAACAAGGAGGATCAGGAACATCTAATCTGCGGGGTTCGCAAAACACGACCAGCTGACGACAATCCGAAGGACCGATTAGCAACATCTTATGAGGAGGAGGGACACCGAATTGAAAGAGGAACCCCTTCAGGATGTTTCAAGACTACAACTACTAATAAGCTTCTTGAAGGCAACAACATCCAGCAGTTCATTGCTGTTATTGGCTACAGTCGCGGCATTGGTCTGGGCAAATAGCCGCTATGCCTATGCATATCATGATTTGTGGAATATGCAGTTGACCATTCAGTTAGGCCACCTCGTCTACGGCATGAGCCTGCACCATTGGGTTAACGATGCTCTAATGGCGGTGTTCTTTTTTGTGGTTGGTTTAGAAATCAAGAGGGAATTTTTGGTTGGAGAGCTATCCTCCCGGAAAAAAGCTATCTTCCCTATGATAGCTGCTCTGGGAGGCATGCTGGTTCCAGCGCTTATTTATTTGAGTTTAAATTATGGAACCAATGCAGAGGCGGGCTGGGGCATTCCCATGGCCACCGATATAGCCTTTGCTTTGGGATGCCTGGCTGTTCTCGGAAACAGGGTTCCTTTCCAATTGAAAGTTTTCCTATTGGCCCTGGCCATATTTGATGATATTGGGTCTATAATTGTTATTGCTGTTTTTTATACCCCTGATCTGGCATTGCAGCCCCTATTTATGGCGGCTGCCGTATTAGCCCTGGCCTTTGGGCTTAATCTGATCGGTGTGCGCCGAACTATGCCCTATGCAGTGTTGGGTCTTATCCTTTGGGTTCTTATGGCACGCTCAGGTATTCATGCAACAGTTGCCGGAATTCTGCTTGCTTTGGCCATTCCGGCCAGGGCCAACATCACAGCTCCGGAATTTTCCGAGGCGGTTTCACACGCATTGGAATCATTCCCGGAACGGGGTCAGGAAATAATGTATACTGCTGATCAGGATCGGCAGAGCTTTAAACAAATCGATGAATCTATGCATAGAATCAAAGCCCCTCTGCAAGACCTCGAAGAAGTACTTCAGCCAGTGGCTATGGTTTTGATAATACCGCTTTTTGCCTTGGCCAATGCAGGCATTACTATTGAGACAGGATTTTCAGGACTAATCGCCAGCCCGGTCACGATCGGGATCATTTTAGGGCTGGTGAACTATGACCTGCCCATGACCAATGAAATTCTATCGCGCACGCAGCCGACCATT
>CAZDND010000004.1:5245-5541 GCA_964506825.1 uncultured Syntrophothermus sp. | reverse complement strand
GTCACGATCGGGATCATTTTAGGGCTGGTGATCGGAAAACAAATCGGAATCAGCTTTTTTTCCTGGGCAGCAGTTCGCTTGGGAATTGCCTCCCTGCCCAGCGGTGTAAGCATGGCACATATTTACGGGATTAGTTGCATCGCCGGGATTGGCTATACGATGTCGATATTTATCGCCAACCTGGCATTCCCGGATGGTTCTTACGCCGATGCCGCCAAAGCCGGGATTTTGTTAGCCTCTATGATTGCCGTTGTATTAGGGCTGTCGGTTCTGGGATTGGCGACGCGTAACAAATC
>CAZDND010000004.1:0-5235 GCA_964506825.1 uncultured Syntrophothermus sp. | reverse complement strand
TGCGGGATTTGTCAAACTGCCTGCTTGGAATTAGTTCTGCAGTTCAAGAGAAACCTTTTATTGATTCCACGAGAAATATTTTCCAGCCTAAGCTTACATGATTAGGACGACAACTCCGGTTTTCGAACTATGGAGATGGTAAGCGTTTGCTTGCCAAACACTATAGACATGCGACAATTACCCTGTGAGCTTAATCATCTTTGGCTTTTAGCTCCACCCACTGCAGCAGGATACTAAGACGCCCCTGTCCTTTTGGGTTGACAACCAAATGCGGTAACCTACAAACTAATAGAAGCAATTGAAGATTGCAGGTGAGTTGCTTACCGGGTTCGCACTCTTGGGTTGGATCCATCTCTAATTCATGATGAATCAAAGACGCATACCTGCTTGGGTGATAGCACTGATCAATTAAAAGGGGGATTGAATTTTGGCAATCGTTGAATGGCAAAAAGACGGTTCGGTAGCAATTATGATCATGAACAATGGTGAAAATCGTCAGAACCTGGAATGGTGCGAAGCAATGATGTCCACCTATGATGAAATCATAGCTGAGGATGAAATCAAAGCCCTTGTTCTTACTTCCAGCGACCCCAAGAATTTCAGCCTGGGCGTTGATGTGCAATGGGTAGGACAAAAAGTGGGCGAGAAAGACTTCGATACTATCAACAAATGGTTAAGAAGAAACCATGATGTTTTCACTGCCATGATGATGGCTCCGTTCCCTACCATTGCTGCCATCAACGGTCATGTTTACGGCAATGGAGCTATGATAGCCGGTGCCTGCGACTTCAGATTTATGAGAGCTGATCGGGGTTATTTCTGCTTGCCGGAAATTGATCTGAGCATTCAGTTTATCCCTTCTCAAATAGAATGGATGAGGCGCATAATGCCCTACCATCTGTGGACTCGACTCCACCTATCGGGAGATAGGGTAGGAGCAGCCGAATTAGAAAAAAATAATGTCATCATCAAAGCCTGCTCCAATGCGGAAGAGACTTTGGCAGAGGCTATAGCCTACGGCAAAACCTTCAATAAATCCCGGGTAAATATGACTGAGATGAAGCGAAGGACTAACCGGCACATTCTTGATACCATGGCCAACATCGATCCACCTTATATGACTATTGGTTCCTAGCGGTATTGCAGGGATGTCCTTGCCTTTAACATCCAAGGCCATCGATTAGTGCAGCTGCCTTGTGAGTATGCCTGCAGATCAGGGCCATCAACATAACAATTAGGGAATATACGTTTTACAGAAAAACAGCCGGCCATGTTGGCCGGCTGTTTTACGACTGTTCCGCCTGATCCCCCGTTTAATCCGGAGTTGACTCCTTATATGAGCCATCGCTTCCATATATCATATTTCTTGAACTCCAGCTTTTCACTTTTTCTTTTCGAATTTTCTTATAGCCTCTATAAATTCAGGGTTTACACCCTCTTCTTCCAAAGCTTCTTCAATCTGCATTAACATCTGGGCATCAATACCCTCTTTACATAGATTGTAAAGGGTCAATAAATCTGGCCTCTCTCGGAGAGTCTCCTGAATAGCCCCTAGTTCCTCCATCTCTTCTTTGTTTCCCATTCTATTATCCTCCCTTATTGTTGGTTATACTTCGCGTTGTTCATGGTAATGCTGCTCAATTTATTCTCTACTCCCGGGCAGCCTTGTACTATTATAGATCATATCGTGCCTTGACGCTAAAGGGCCTAACCGTCTGAGATGACGGCCTTTTTCTATCTTATCTTCCATCCCCGCAGCCACCTCTAAACGGGCTTCCCATAGCCTTGCATGCCAGCTCATTTCGATTATTCGCCGGTGGGCCCATGAATTTGCAGCGCATCCATCTTGATAGTCGCCGATTATCATGTGTTGGATAAATGTATGTCCCTATTGTGTATTTTATTTGTCGACTACAACAAAAAGAAAGCTATAGCTATAACCAGATAGGCGGCTACCAGCAAAGCACCCTCAAACCAGTTCGACTCCCCGTCTCCACTTATGAATTGGGCAATCAATACAGCTAAGGCCAGGGCTACAATCTCGTGATAATTAAACATCATGGTCATGGGGGTTCCCATAGCAAAGCTCAAAAGAATCAATACCGGAGTTACCAGCATTGCAATTTGAGTGCTGGAGCCCACTGCGATCTCAAGCGAAAGGTTCATTCGGTTTTTTATGGCTACCGTAATGGCGGTAAAATGCTCTGCAGCATTACCTATGATAGGTATGATGATAATACCAATAAAGAACTGTGACCAACCCAAGGTTTCTGTTACCGATTCGATCCCGGTAACCAGAAACTCACTTTCCAGCGCAATGAAAATCGTACTGACCGCTAAAACAATAATCGACTGAGTGCGGCTCCACATGGACAGCTCCAGCTCACAAATCCCTTCGCTGTCTCTGCCCATGGCAAAGTACAACCCAGCAAAATACAAAACCAACAGTATAACTGCAATTATTAAGCTAAATGATTCCAGCGCTTCATGCTGAAGTGCACTTTGGAAAAAAACTGCCGGTATAACCAAGGCGATTATTGCCAGAAACATCTGATTGACCTGATTACCATAATGAACCCGATCGAATTTCTGTTCCCCGTTATTTATCCCGCCAACAAATATGGCCAGACCCAGAACCAACAAGGTGTTCCCCAATATGCTGCCGGCAATGGAAGCCTTAACAACATCAAACAGACCCGCCCGCAGGGCGAATATCGTTATCAGTAGTTCCGTAGCATTTCCAAAGGTGGCATTTAAAAGTCCGCCCACCCTTTCTCCCGTATAACAGGCCAGGTTCTCTGTGGCCTCCCCCAATAAACTGGCTAGAGGGATGATGGACAGGCAGGCCGTAAAAAACATCCCCAGTTCGTTCCCATTGACCTTGAAATATATGCTTACCGGAATCGCCAGCAATAGGTATCTTATAAATTTGGCCATTATGATGATCCTCCATAATCAACATGAATGTTCCCAGTTTCGGTGGAGAGTATCGCCGAATGACAACCTTATTTATTATATGCATAAATTATCAGGATTAGGTGCTTTGATAATTATAAAAATCTGAAATTTGTTGTCCACCATGATGTTGGTGGATGTCATATCACCATGAGGTGACCTTCTATGATTGCCCCAATTGGATCCGGGACATAGATGGTTGAATTTGTCATTCCAACAGGGTTCCAGGTCTGCTTGACCTCTCTGTCAATCGGGTCGCCTCCGTCTGATCTCTTCCCAATTCATAGTTTGGCAAATGGACTTTGCACACCACAGAGCGTAGAATATAGTTAGAATTATTGATAGTCAGAAAATAATATCATAAGGATGGTAAGTATGGAAAAACAGCCCGTCGCCCGCGACTGCTTTATCTGCGGTTGGGGCAATGAGATCAGCATGCAAGCCGACTTCTACAACAATGTTGAAGCCGGGCAAGTAACAGCAGAAGTTGTAATTCCTCCTTATGGGGATGGCTGGCCAGGAGTGGCCCACGGAGGCATAGTTGCCGCTCTCCTGGACGAGACCTCCTATCGTTCGATTTGGTTGGACGGCAATTTCAATCGGGTCATGGCTACTGCGGACATGGATGTATATTACCGGCGCCCTACGCCCACCGGACAGACTCTGCATCTGGTGGGTTGGACCTTGTCAATGGATGATAAGCAAGCCCGGGTGGCCGCTGAGGTACGCCTGCCGGACGGAACCGTCACCGCCTGGTGCGAAGCCTTGTTGATCAGGCCACCGGAGTCCTTTTTGCTACAATGCGACTACGCAGCGGAAATGGATGTCTGGAAGCTTCGTGAAGATTGATTTTGGGAGGTTTGGAATGGAAAAGCAACCTTGTGCCCGGGTCTGCTTCATGTGCGGACGGGGAAACGAATACGGACTCAAAGCTAATTATTATACCGACACTGTCAAACAGCAGGTGGTGTCTGAGATAATTATACCCTCACGTTTTAACGGGTGGCCGGGTCATGCCCATGGCGGTATTGTGGCGGCGCTCCTGGATGAAGCCGCTTTCCGGGCTATCTGGATCGATGGAGACTATGATAAGTCTATGGTCACCATGAACCTCAAAATCCAACTGCGCCAGCCAACGCCTACAGAACAGCCATTGAAAACCATCGGATGGGTGTTGGAGATGAGCGAAACCAAAGCTGTGACCGCCAGTGAGATAAGGTTGCTGGACGGTACCCTGCTTGCCAAAGGTAAGGCCACCTTGGTAAAACCACCTGATTCATTTCTGGATATGGTCGGCTGGCAGGAGGAACAGCCTTACTGGAAGGTATACGAAGACTGACATGGTATCACGGGGGGTCATACCGGTCTTTCATTGCGGATAGAGTTGCCTTGCCTTAATATCCGGGTTCTCTGTAGTGACCCCTTTTTTGGATCTGATAGTACGCCTGTTGGCGGCCCCAGGGTCACCCAGTCGAACGCGGCCACCAGAAGGCATCAGGTCTTTGCAATGAGTCAAGTCTTCAGCTTATTTCTCGCTATATTTTCGGCCTTTTCGTTAAGGTAAACCCAGCGTTCCATCTTCTGTTTAAGTGTGTTCTCTTGGTTTTCCTGCTCAACCAATAATTGTTGCAGAACCAGGTAGTCGTCACATGCCTGACTGATTTTGGCCCCTGTGTCTTTGAGCTGGGTTTCGATCTGTGCGATGATTTCATCAATCTCCGCGTATTCCTTCTGTTCATGGAAAGAAAACTTTAAAGGTTTCTCAACTCCATGATCAGGCTCTGTTTTCACCTTGTCTGCATGGTCTTTTAGGGGGGAAATTCCCGGAACATTGCCGGAATTTTTATCGATAAAATCCGAATAATTTCCCGTAAATCGTGCGATATTCCCTTGGCCTTCAAAGGAAAATATTTTCTCCGCTATTCTATCCAGAAAATACCGATCATGGGAAGCAGTAATCACGGCTCCCTGAAATTCCTCCAGGTAATCCTCCAGGATAATCAGCGTTTCAATATCCAAATCGTTGGTCGGTTCGTCCAGCAACAAGATATTCGGTGCTTCCATAAGAACCTTGAGCAGACCCAGCCTTCTTTTTTCACCGCCGGAAAGCCTTTCAATCAACGACCACTGCAAGACTGGCGGAAACAAAAACCTCTCCAGCATCTGAGATGCACTTATTGGGCGTCCGTCAGCGCCATGGATGAATTCTGCCGTTTCCTTGACGTACTCAACAACCCGTTTGCTGCCATCCATATGTTCCATTTCCTGAGAGTAAAACCC
>CAZDND010000003.1:27265-37786 GCA_964506825.1 uncultured Syntrophothermus sp. | reverse complement strand
CTCGATCACCGTTGACAATACTGATCAGATTCTCAGTTCAGAATTCAGCGAATTGACCATAAGCCGACGGATTTATCGCAGCGGAGAGAGTGAATTCTTACTGAACATGAATGAGGTCAGGTTAAAGGATATCCATAACCTCCTGGCGGGGACCGGTATGGGGAAAAGGGGTTACTCGGTCATTGGTCAGGGAGAACTTGAACAGGTGTTGGATGCCAAACCCTTTGAACGAAGGTTGATCATGGAAGAGGCAGCCGGATTATCCGGCTTTAGGCAGAAGAAGGAAGAAGCCGAGACCAGGTTGAGTTCCTCGGCCCTGGATCTGCTGAGACTGGAAGACATCCTGGGCGAAGTTTTCCAGAGGGTAGACGAATTAAAGTCCAAGTCCCTCAAAGCTCAGGAATTCATACAGTTATCCGGGGATTTGGAGATACGCGAACGAAAAATCATGGCTTTTGAATTGGCTGGGTTTGAACGGGAAAAATCTGTCCGAGATCGTGAAGAAAAAGAAATCAGCATCCACCTAGCAGCCATTTCCCGGGAGATAGCCAGTAACGATGAAATTGCTGAACAATCCCGCACCGTACTGAATGGACTGCGAGATGAAATAGCCAGGTGCAAAGATGAAAAATACGAGCAGGTCAATCTGATCAGCAAATTGCAGGGTGACCGCAGAGTAGCGGAAGAACGCATTATTAATTCGAGAACCCGACTGGGGCAGATGGATAAAGACGTGGCTCGTCATCGTGATTTGATGTTGAAGATAGAGGCGGACCTCCTGAACTCGGTCGAAGATCTGTCAGAGAAGGAATCGGAGCTTGACCAAAAGACCATAGAAGCGGAGGGCCTTAACAACCAGATAAGTTCCGAAAATCAAGCAGCAGCTCAGATTCAAATAGAGATCAACTTGATTCAAACCGCCGAGCGGAAATTATCCCAGGACCTGACGGATTTGGCTGGTCAGTGCGAACAGATAGAAGCCGCCATTAGAAATAAGAGGGCGACAGCGGAGCAAATACGGACAGACAAATACTATCTGGATGAGAAAATGGCCCAGGAACAGAGCAGTTTGGATGCGTTGAACCAGGATTACGCTACAGGACAGGCCAGTCTGGGAGAATTGAACCGGATTACCCAAGCCCTTCGCGAAGATTGGGAAGTGGAGGCAGAAAACAGCCGCCAGGCAGACTTGAAGTCCAACAGGTTAAAGAAAGACCTTAACGATCTGAGTTTCGAGATCAATGATTTGGAGAATAGAATTGCTGCCAGAACCGGCATGTCTGATGGAGTTAAAAAGCTTTTGAAGGCAGTTGAGGATAACCCCCAGGCGGTTCCCGGGATGGTTGGCGTCATAGCCGACCTGATTGAAGTTCCCCCGGGGTTGGAGGTCGCCATCGAGGCTGTGGTGGGTCGCAATATTGAGAACGTGGTGGTAAGATCGGAAACTGATGCCCGATCCGCCATTACTTTGCTGAAGGAGCAATCATGGGGGCGGGTGACATTCCTTCCTCTGAGCATGATCAGATCCCAGGCTATGGATGCTGAAAGCCTAAAGGCCATCAGTAGAATTAAAGGAGTTTTGGGGGCGGGAACAGAGCTAATAGGTTTTCGACCGGAACACCGAAAAGCTGTGGACTATATTCTGGGCCGGGTGTTGATTGTTGAGGATCTCCAGGCAGGTATGGAGGTATTCAAAAAGAATACCGGCTGGCGCATCGTTACCACCGACGGAGATATCATTAATCCTGCCGGAGCCATGACCGGAGGAAAAGTCAAACAGCATATCCGTAGTTCCCTTCATCTGAGAGCGGATCTGAGAGAGAAAAAAGATAGAATACGGTCGATTTCTGATGACTTACAGCGCACACAGGAATCATTGGATAGCACCTTGGCATCGGCAGCGCGAAAAGAAGCGGCTATGAATGATTCCTTGTTGAAAGCCAAAGAAAAGACTTTTCAGCAGGAGATGATTGCCAGGGAGGTTGATCGGATCATTAGCTGGCAGAAAACTGCTCAAATCAAAAAAGACGAACTCGTTCACGGGGAGTCCATACTTCAACTGGAAATAGTTCAATTGGAAACGCAATATAATGAAAACGCGGGGCGGCTTCAGAATCTAAGGCTAGAGAGTGAAGTGCTGGGGAAAAAACGGTCTGAAGAACAGCAACGTCATAATCAACAGGCGCAAAATCTGGAATTGTTATCAGAAAGGTACAAGCATTGCCGGGATTTGATTGAAATACGGCAACACGAGCTGGATAGCCGCAGAGAAAATCTTCTGCAACAAGAAAAGGTTAAAGCTTCATATGAAGCCACGATGCAGGAATACGATCGAGAAATAGAGAGATTTGGGAAACTGGCCCAGGAAGAGGCGTCCAGGATGGATGCAATGCAGCTCAAGATTGTCGAGTCTGGAGACATACTGGAGGACCTGGAAAAAAGACTGCGAAATTTAGAGAGCAGCATTATCATCGAGGAGGACAAATTAAGAAAGGCTAACACGACTTTGGATTCTCTGAGGATTCAGGCAGCATCATTGGAGGCCCGCGCGAGAGGCGTGGAAATTAAGAAGGTCCGCAACGAGACGGAGCTCGAGAACCTTTACTGCCGATGGGGCGAGAAGTATGGCGATGAACAGCATGAGGGATACCTGTCCGGTATGGATCATCGACTGCAGCGACAATACCGTGATGAATGCCAAAAAATAAGAGGATCCATTGAAGAAATGGGCCCGGTAGATATATCATCCATCGACGAATTGATCCGGGCAGAACAGCGGCATAACTTTTTGCAGGTGCAGATTGACGATCTGCAGCGGTCGCGGCAGAGTCTTTCACATATTATTGAAGAGACTGAGGACCTTATGAACATGAGGTTTAAGGAATTCATGGGTCAGGCTCGAGAGTCATTTCGCAATACTTTCAATACCATTTTCAAGGGCGGCGAAGCTGAACTCCATATGGAGGACAACCCTGACCAGTGGCGGTCAGGAGTGGATATTATAGTCAAGATGCCCGGCAAACGTCGGCAATCCATGAATTTACTTTCTGGAGGGGAACGGGCATTGACCTGTATTGCCTTTATTTTCTCTTTATTGATTTTGAAACCTACTCCATTTTGCCTCCTGGATGAGATAGACTCAGCTTTGGATGAGGCCAACCTGGGGAGGTTTACGGATTTTTTAAAGCAGTTGGCAGAAAAAATTCAATTTGTAGTGATTACCCACCGCCAAAGCACCATAGAAGCTGGCGAATACATTTTTGGGGTGACAATGCCTGAACAGGGGATGTCAGAAGTGTTTTCCATCACCGCCAGGGAGGCAGAGAATCTGGCAATATGATGTACCGGACCATTGTTTGTTGGCAGCTCTTGCAGGCTTGCCGGTTGGAGTGAAAGGAGCGATGCAAAATATTTGACCGAATAAAAAAAGGCCTGTCCAAGACCCGAAACAGCATAGTCAGTAAAGTTGAAGGTCTGATTGGAAGCCACAGAGCCCTTGATGAAGCGTTTTTTGATGAGCTCGAGGAAGTTCTCATCTCAGCTGATATAGGAGTATTTACTACCGATGAGTTGATAAAAAATCTACGCCGGCAGATAAAAGAAAGCCGGATTTCTCAACCCGAAGAGGTCAAGGGCTGCCTGAGGAAAGACATAGCAGCGATACTTGAAGAATGCCACGCTCCTCTGCAGATGGCCCAATCCGGGCCCACGGTTTACCTGATGGTGGGGGTCAATGGAGTAGGAAAAACCACCAGTATAGCCAAATTGGCGTACAGATACAAATCCCAGGGTAAAAAGGTCCTGCTGGCTGCCGGAGATACCTTCAGAGCTGCGGCTATCGAACAATTGCAGGTTTGGGCCGATAGGACCGGGGTGGATCTGATAAAACATAA
Source organism: uncultured Syntrophothermus sp. (assembly GCA_964506825.1). Taxonomy (GTDB): domain Bacteria; phylum Bacillota; class Syntrophomonadia; order Syntrophomonadales; family DTU052; genus JAAYDA01. Next base: position 33,893 of record CAZDND010000003.1, on the reverse strand, counting down.
TGCGGGGGCCGATCCGGCGGCGGTTGTGTTTGATGCCATGAAAGCCGCTAAAGCCAGAGGAATAGATATTCTGATCATCGACACTGCAGGACGATTGCACAATAAAGTCAATTTAATGGAAGAAATCGCCAAGGTCAGAAGAGTGATTGCTCGTGAGATCCCCGATGCTCCTCACGAGGTGCTCCTGGTGCTGGATGCAACGACTGGTCAGAATGCGGTCAGCCAGGCCCGCAGCTTCAAAAACACTATCGGGGTCACCGGCATAGTACTTACCAAATTGGATGGGACAGCCAAGGGCGGGATCGTTATTTCCTTGTCCCGAGAACTGATGATACCGGTGAAACTTCTGGGAGTGGGAGAGCGGATGGAAGATCTGGAGGACTTCTCAAGTCAGGATTTTGCAGCAGCCTTATTTGCTGAAGAGGAAGGGGACGAGTAAACATGATTGGAGTTATTGGCGGGACTGGGATTTATGATCCGACTATCCTGGAGAACACCTCTGAGGAGAGGATAACTACACCTTATGGAGAGGTATTGGTAACCCTGGGGCAGCATCAAAGCAAGAGGGTGGCCTTTATCCCCAGACACGGCGGTGATCATTCAGTTCCTCCGCATCTCATAAACTACCGGGCCAATATCGAAGCACTAAGATCGCTGGGAGTCCACAGAATAGTGGCTACGGCTGCGGTTGGTTCACTCAACTTTGAATATAAGCCGGGAACCATAGTGATCATAGATCAATTCCTTGATTTCACCAAAAATCGCATATCCACCTTTTTCGACGGACAAGAGCACGGTCTGATTCACGTGGATGTGACCAAACCATTTTGCGGCGAAGTCAGACAGGCGTTGTTCAGAGCCGCTGCGGAGACGGGGACCTCGGCATTTGACAGCGGTGTTTATGTTTGCACCGAAGGACCCCGCTTCGAAACGGCTGCGGAAATAAGAATGTTTAAAAGCATGGGCGGCGATGTGGTAGGAATGACTGCTGTTCCCGAAGTAGTTCTGGCCAGGGAAGCCGGCATCTGTTACGGTACGGTGGCAGTTGTCACCAATTATGCTGCCGGAATTTCCACCACCAAGCTGACCCATGAAGAGGTGGTGGATTGCATGCACAGCAATATCACCAGGATAAGACAGACCATCATGGGAGCCATTTCCTTCATGCCACCGGCCAGAGAGTGTGAGTGCAGTCAGGTTCCAAAGGCTGTAAAGGTTAAGTGATGATTAAGACTGTTGAATGGTTGGGACAGGGGATAAAAATTCTTGATCAGACTCGTCTGCCGGGGCAACTTGAATATGTGGTTCTGGAGACAGTCGAAGAAGTCGCGGAGGCCATTGCATCCCTTAAAGTAAGGGGTGCCCCGCTCATAGGAGTTACCGCCGCCTGGGGATTGGTACTGGGAGCCTATACCTGCTCGGATTCAAATCAGGGGATGACCCAATCCATGGAGCAGTATGCCCGGATGCTGCGGGCAACCCGCCCCACAGCCATCAATCTGGACTGGGCGATCACGCGGATGATGAAAGTCTATTATCACCATAAGGACCGGAAACCCCACGGGATTTGTCAGCTTCTGGCGGAAGAAGCCGCACTAATGCAGGCAGAAGATCTGCAAACCAACCTCAGGATTGGGGAGTGGGGGGCAAAGCTGCTGGGTCCCGAATCGCGGGTTATGACCATCTGTAATGCGGGGGCCCTGGCTACCTGTGGTCATGGGACTGCCTTGGGGATAATCCGCACTGCTTTCAGCCAAAGCCGAGTATCCAAGGTGTGGATTTGTGAAACCCGGCCGGTTCTGCAGGGTGCCAGGCTGACAGCCTGGGAATTGACGGAGGACCAGATCCCGGCTACGCTGGTAACGGACAGCATGGCTGGCTACATAATGCAGCTGGGTTTGGTGGATGCGGTAATTGCTGGAGCGGACCGCATTGCCCTTAACGGAGATACGGCCAACAAAATCGGCACCTACAGCCTGGCGGTACTTGCCAGGCATCACCGGATACCCTTTTATATAGCAGCACCGACCTCCACTATCGATTGGGGAATCAAGGACGGCAGTCAGATACCTATCGAAGAGCGGAACGCCGATGAGATACGAACGATGGCCGGCAGCTACATAACGCTTCCCATGATGGAAGTATTTAATCCAGCCTTTGATGTCACCAATGCGGAGCTGATATCGGCAATCATTACGGAAAAAGGAGTGGCGAGGCCACCCTTCGGAAATTCCCTCGCTGTGTGGTCCAGATAGATTGCCGATAGGCTGAGGTTGAGTGGGGAGGACCAGTATGAAATTTGAAAGTCAGCGCCGTCAGGTGGCCGCCGCGGCACGGGAAATGCTGGAACAGGATTTGGTGGCGGGGACCTGGGGAAACATAAGCGTTTACCTTGCCGATGAACAGGTCGTCATCATTACCCCTAGCGGCATGGATTATCGGACCATGAGCTATGAGGACATAGTTGTAGTCGATAGAAACGGGGTAAAGCTGGAAGGGAAATGGAAACCTTCAACTGAAAGCCCCTTGCATGCGGCCATTTATCAGGCCCGATCCGATATCAGAGCTATAGTGCATACCCACAGCGTATGTGCAACTGCATTCGCTGCGGCTCATCGTCCCATTCCGGCAATAACCGAAGAGATCGCTCAGATGATAGGCGGTGCAGTGGAAGTAGCGCCCTATGCAGCGTGTGGCACCTCAGATCTGGCCCGGGGTGCGGTTCTCCACCTGGGAGAAAAATTCGCAGTTTTGCTGGCCAACCATGGTTTGGTTGCTGTGGGGAAAGATTTGCGGGATGCGATGCTGGCGGGTGTTATTGTGGAAAAAACTGCCCGCATTGCTGTTATGGCAGACATTCTGGGCGGATATCAAGAGCTGGGCGATTCGGAAATCTCCTCTTTACGGCAGACATTTCTCCACAAATACGGCCAATGAGGTGAAAACCAATGATTTTGATTAGGGATTGCGGGATTATACCTATGACCGGCCCGGAGGATAATATATCCCGGGGCTTCATCGTCACCGACGGGGAGCATATCCTGGAAGTCGGCAGTGGTAAGTGCCCGGCTGAACACAGATTCGAGAAGGTTATTGAAGCCGATGGCATGGTAGCCATACCTGGTTTGGTCAATTCCCACACCCACGCGGCGATGAGCCTTTTCCGGGGATATGCAGATGATCTGCCTTTAAGGGAATGGTTAAATGATATGATCTGGCCCATGGAGGCCAAACTCACTCCTGAATATTGCTATTGGGGCACTATGCTGGGGATAGCAGAGATGATCAGGTCCGGGACCACCTGTTTTGCAGATATGTATTTTCATATGGACCAGGTGGGACGAGCCGTGGATGAAACTGGCATCAGGGCCTGTCTTTCTCAAGGGATGATAGCCTTTGATGATGGTGAAGGCGCCTTTCTAAGAAGCCGCCAACTTTTCGACAACTGGCACCAGCAGGCGGGCGGACGAATCAAGGTCATGCTGGGCCCCCATGCACCCTACACATGTCCGCCTGACTACCTTAAAAGAGTAGTGGCCCTTTCCGATCAACTGGGAATCGGTATCCATACCCATTTGTCAGAAACCAAGGGCGAGTATGACGACATCCTCAGTCAATATGGCATGAGTCCCGTGGCCCTGATGAGAGAAACTGGATTGTTCCAAAGACCGGTCCTTGCAGCCCACTGTGTGGCGCTGAACGATGATGATATTGGAATCCTGGCCAGGTATGGCGTGGGAGTGGCCCATAATCCGGAGAGCAACATGAAGTTGGCCAGCGGGGTGGCCAGAATCCCGGATATGCTGGCCGCGGGCGTCCAAGTTGGTCTGGGCACCGACGGAGCGTCCAGCAATAATAATCTCGATATGATCCAGGAGATGCGCAGTGCCTCCTTCCTGCAAAAAGTACACTGTATGGATCCCCAGGTTATGCCAGCCTACCAAGTCCTGGAAATGGCGACGGTAAAAGGTGCGCAAGCACTGGGCTATGATGATACGGGCATGATCAAGCCGGGTATGAAAGCCGATATAACCATAATTAATCTGAACCGCCCCCACCTGAGGCCTCATACCAAAGATGTCGCGCTGCTCGTCTATTCAGCTTCCGGATCGGATGTGGATACGGTGCTGGTTAACGGGCGAGTCCTCTTGGAAAAGGGTGCCCTTAAGACCATTGATGAGCAAAAGGTCATGGATCAAGCGGAGATAGCCTTCTCCTGCATGTCCAAGGGAAAGTGACCTCCCTTAAAGGGGAAATACTGCTTGCAATTCTTCCCAACAGTTCGCAGATGTCCATATTAGAAGGGAAACTGATATATCGACCCAGATAACATCTAAAATACGAATTGCGTCAAGGGCTAGCCCTTGACTTTTTGTCTTGGGGTAAGTAGAATTCTAATGTAAAGCAAATCTGCCTTACAAGAGGTGAAGGTTGTGCTGGAGAAACTTGAGAAATTCGTGATTCTATACGATTTCTATGGGCCGTTGCTGACCGAACGTCAACAACAGGCGATTGAGCTGTATTACGAGGTGGATTTGAGCCTGACGGAGGTTGCTCAGCAGATGAACATTTCCCGCCAGGGGGTTTTCGACCTGATCAAACGTTCGGAACACGCCTTGGAAGAATATGAAGCCAAGCTGATGTTAGCCAATAGGTTCCAAAACGATAGACGCAGGATCAAGGAAGCTCTTATGCTGATTCAGGAAGCCAACGATAAACCGCCGATTCTTTTGGAAATATCGGCTTTGCTGGCTCAAGTCTTGGAAACGGACAGTTTTCCGAAAGGAGTTGACCGGGATGGTTTTTGAGGGCTTGGCGGAACGATTGCAGGAAACGTTTAAACGCCTTAAGGGCAAAGGCAAGTTGACCGAGGCAGATGTTGATGAAGCGATGCGGCAGGTTCGCATGGCTCTTCTTGAAGCGGACGTCAATTTCAAGGTGGTTAAGAATTTCGTGGCCCGGGTCAAAGAGAGATCCGTTGGACAGGACGTGATGAACAGCCTGACTCCCGGTCAACAGGTAGTCAAGATCGTCTATGAGGAATTGACGGAACTCATGGGGGGTAACCAGACAAAGGTCCAACTGAGCTCCAAACCGCCTACGGTCATCATGATGGTTGGTCTGCAGGGTGCCGGCAAGACCACTAGCTGCGGCAAGATAGCCAAATATTATGTCTCCCAGGGGAGAAGACCCATGTTGGTAGCCGGGGACATTTATCGCCCCGCCGCCATAAAACAGCTTCAGGTGGTAGGGGAACAGGCAGGGGTCCCGGTGTTCACCATGGGGCAGGAAAAACCAGTCAATATCGTCCGCGGGGCCAGGGAATACTGCCTGAGCAACAACCGCGACATTATGATAATCGATACCGCCGGCCGACTGCACATAAATGAAGAATTAATGCAGGAGTTGAAGGACATCCGGGTTGAGGTGGGGCCGCACGAGGTTCTGCTGGTGGTGGATGCTATGACCGGACAGGATGCGGTTACCGTAGCGGAATCTTTTCATGCTGATCTGGGGTTGACAGGGGTGGTGCTCACCAAACTGGATGGAGATACCCGTGGAGGAGCAGCCCTTTCAGTTAAAGCGGTAACCGGATGTCCGATCAAATTCACCGGTACCGGCGAGAAGCTGGAAGCCTTGGAACCCTTTTATCCAGATCGAATGGCATCCAGAATCCTGGGGATGGGTGACGTGCTGACGCTGGTGGAGAAGGCCCAGGCCTCTTTCGACGATAGTAAAGCCCGCGAGCTGGAGAAGAAGATCCGTCAACAGGAATTTACCCTGGACGACTTTCTGGAACAATTGCAAAACGTAAAATCCATGGGGCCATTGGACCAACTGGTTGGGATGATCCCGGGGATGGGGAAGCAGTTAAAGGGTGTCAAACCGGAAATAGATGAAAAAGAATTGGCCCATGTGGAGGCGATTATCCGGTCTATGACCGGTCAGGAACGAAGAGACCCGACAATTCTCAGCGGCAGTCGCAAGAAGCGAATCGCCCGGGGAAGCGGAACCAGGGTTCAAGATGTAAACCGGCTGGTCAAACAATTTGATGAATCGCGGCGAATGATGAAGCAGTTTAGTGAATTGAGCGCTAAAAAAGGCAAAAAAGGCGGGTTAAAACTGCCGTTTTAATAATTTTTGCACAAATTAAAATTGGAGGCGAAAACATGGCGACAAAAATCAGGCTTAGACGGATGGGAGCAAAAAAGAGTCCTTTTTACCGTATGGTGGTAGCAGACTCCAGGGCTCCCAGGGATGGACGTTTTATTGAGGAACTAGGTTACTACGACCCCAGCACTACTCCCGCAACCATCAAGATTGATGAAGAAAAGGCGCTCAAATGGCTGGCTACTGGGGCCAAACCTACTGACACCGCACAGTCCTTGCTGAAAAAGGCTGGAGTAATCGAAAAGTATTTGCGCGGCAACGCCGAGGAACAGTAAGGGGGGTCATCCTCATGAAAAAACTGGTGGAATACATCGCAAAATCCCTGGTCGACGATCCGGACCAGGTGGAAGTAACCGAAGTTAAAACTGATAGTTCGGTGGTTTTGGAAGTCAGAGTAGCTCCAGAGGATATGGGAAAAGTCATCGGCAAGCAGGGCAAAATTGCCAAATCCATCCGT
>CAZDND010000003.1:14923-27255 GCA_964506825.1 uncultured Syntrophothermus sp. | reverse complement strand
CGGCGGCCACCAAAGAAGGGGTCAAGGTTTCAGTAGAGATATCTCGCTGATACCAGTGAATGGTTAATGACCCTGGTGGAAGGGTTGGGTGGAAAGGAGGTTATCATGGCGAGTGAAAAAGTTCAGGTAGGCAGGATCTGCGGAGTACAAGGCCTGCGTGGAGAGCTGAAAGTACTGCCATTGACCGATTTCCCCGAAAGATTCCAGGGATTGAAGGAAATCTGGATCGAGCATGGAGCCCGGAGCCGCAAATATAGCATTGAGTCGATTCGCACCCACAAGCAATATTTGATTTTCAAGTTTTCGGATATTAACAATCGCGATGCGGCTCAATTTATGGTCAAAGGCGTTCTATGTGTTGATGAGGATGAAATCTATCCCTTGCCGGAGGGCAGTCATTACATATTCCAGCTAATCGGGCTGGATGTGGTTGACAAACAACGGGGGCTGCTTGGCAAACTGGAGGAGGTACTCCAGACTGGAGCCAATGATGTGTATATTGTTAAGGGAGACAAGTACAAAGAGGTGCTGATTCCGGTTATCAAAGACGTGGTATTGGATATCGATACGGCCAACCGAACAATAACCGTCGATCTGCTGCCAGGTCTCATCGATGAGGTCGAAGGATGAAAATCAAGGTTCTGACCCTGTTTCCAGAAATGCTGGAATCACCCCTCAAGAGCAGTCTGATAGGTAAAGCTCGCGAAAAAGGGATCCTTCAAATAGAGGTCATTAATATCAGGGACTATGCCTATGACAAACATCATCAGGTGGACGATTATCCTTTTGGCGGCGGTCCAGGCATGGTCATAAAGGCCGATGTGGCTCTGAGGGCATTGGCGGATGCTCAAAGGGAGAGATCTCATTGCCGCACCATAATGCTCAGCCCTGGAGGCCAGGTGTTGAGCCAGTCAACGGCTGCCAGATTGGCCAGCCAGGAGACACTGATCCTGTTTTGCGGTCACTATGAGGGCGTTGATGAACGGGTTTCCAGCGCGGTAGACGAGGAGATCTCGATCGGTGATTACATCCTGACAGGAGGAGAGCTGGCGGCACTGGTCCTGATCGATGCTGTTGCCAGATTGGTTCCTGGGGTCTTGGGAAGTCAGGAATCGACCGATAATGAATCGTTTTCCCAAGGATTGCTGGAGCATCCCCAGTACACCCGACCGCGCCGGGTCGGTGACGATGAAGTGCCGGCCGTCTTATTATCCGGTAATCATGAGGAGATTCGGCGTTGGCGAATAAAAGAGGGCATCCGCAAGACATTATTGGGCCGGCCAGACCTGTTAATAAATAAGAAGCTGGATGAAGAGGAAAAGAAGTACTTGCTGGATATCATGCTGGAGGGCAGAAAAGGTGAGGAATCTTGAAAGCAGGGTTATATATCGCACTGGTGCATAGTCCCGTTTATAACAAACGTGACGAAGTGATCACCACATCCATAACCAACCTTGACATTCACGACATATCCAGGGCAGCACGGACCTATGGAGTGCGGAAGTTTTATCTGGTCCATCCCCAGGACAGTCAGTTGGAACTGGCGGGTCAGATAATGGATTACTGGCAGAGCGGTTATGGAGGAACCTATAATCCCGATCGCCGGGAGGCCCTGGAGGTTCTGGAATTGGTTCGTGATCTCGACCAAGCGCGGGAAAGGATTCAGGAGCTGGAAGGGCAGGCTCCCTGTACGGTGGTAACCGACGCCCGGTTATTTTCCCAGAGTATAAGTTATCTTGAACTGCGCTCGAAAATCTCCGCTGGAAATCGTCCATTCCTGATCATTTTTGGCACCGGCTGGGGACTCACCCAGGAAGAGATCGGCAAGGCCGATCACGTGCTGCACCCCATCCAGGGTAACAGCGATTACAATCATCTTTCTGTCAGGAGCGCAGTATCAATAATCGTAGATCGTCTCTTGGGAGAGGGCTGGTGGGAGACCGAGACCTCGGCTTGTGAATCAGAAAACCCTATGATATAATACCATCTGTCGGTAAATTTGATACTATGGAATATAAATAAATAAATTGCTGGAAGGTAGGTTGGCGTAATGCAGGACATAATCCGTTCGATAGAAGCAGAACAGATAAAAAAAGATATATCCGATTTCAGACCAGGTGATACTGTCAAGGTCCACGTCAAGGTTGTTGAAGGTGTCCGGGAGAGGATTCAGGTCTTTATGGGAACGGTTATCCGGAGACGTGGAGGTGGATTGGGAGAGACATTTTCCGTCCGCAGGATATCACAGGGTATTGGAGTTGAAAGGACTTTCCCGGTTCATTCGCCGCGGATTGATCAGATTGAACTGGTGCGGCGCGGAAAAGTTAGAAGAGCCAGGTTATACTACTTGCGGGAAAGATTCGGGAAAAAAGCCAAAATCAAAGAAAAAAGATAATTTTATTCAAAAAAAGACTGGCCTAAAGCCAGTCTTTGTATTAGGGGCTCGTAACAAATATTACTGGTTGTTAACCATTCAATCAGTATGGAGAGCAGGCCCATTATCATCGGGAGGCAAGTCTTTTGGTAAACAACTGGTTCCCGGGGCATATGGTAAAAGCCCGCCGGGAAATAACCGAAAATCTAAAATTGGTCGATGTAGTGATCGAGGTATTGGATGCCAGGGCTCCTGATTCAACCCGGAACCTGGAACTCGAGAAAATGTGCCGGCCAAAACCGGTGCTGATGGTCCTCAACAAGATGGATCTGGTTTCTGCCGGGGATCTGTCCAGGTGGGTCAGATCGATGAGGGATGAGGGCTTCGATGCGATCGGCGTAAGCGCGACCACAGGAGAAGGCCGGCATTTGCTGGTCCCAGCCATAGAGAAACTGTACCAACCAGCCGTAGAATTAATGAAAGCACGCAATAGACGGATAAGGCCTCCCCGGGTAATGGTGGTAGGCATTCCCAATGTGGGGAAATCGACTCTGCTTAACAGCCTGGCAGGCAGAAAAACCGCCCGCACCGGTTCCCAACCGGGAGTAACCCGGGGCAAACAATGGGTTCGACTGGAAGGACGGGTCGATCTGCTGGATACACCTGGTCTGATGTGGCCGCGGATAAGCGGTCCCGAGCAGGGCTTGAAGCTGGCAGCCTTGGCCATTTTGGGACCCAAGGCCTACACCAATGAAGAGGTAGCCCGCTATTTGATTAGACAATACATTCTTCAGGTACCCGGCGAACTTGAGAAACGCTATAATTTAGGTGCGGTGGCCTCTGTTGACGAAGAACACATTTTTGCAGAGATTGCCCGGTTTAGAGGCTTCGTGACCAAAGAAGGTTATGATGCCGAAAAAACTGCCTTGTTCATCCTGGGTGAGTTTCGCAAAGGCCGGATTGCAAAAATAGTATTGGATAAGTTTAAGGATTAAACTTCCTGGATAAAAACATTATCTGTATAATTTGATCAAGATTGGAATTGGCAAGTATGGATGCAGCTGAACGGTGCCGTCTACAAACCATGATGGGTTATGAAAATGACCTGATATCCACAGGATTATCTTTCATCGCTGGTATCGACGAAGCCGGTCGGGGGCCATTGGCTGGTCCGGTGGTAGCGGCGGCTGTCATACTGCCGGCTGGCATGATGATTCCCGGGGTCAATGATTCCAAAAAATTGAGTGCCTCCAAACGTCTTAGGTTGGCGAGAACCATAAAGAGTGTATCCCTGTGCTGGGCCATTGGCATGATATATCCGCCGCTTCTTGACCAGATTAATATCCTGGAGGCAAGCAGATTGGCTATGGTGCACGCTGTGGCCGGTCTGGAGGTGAAACCCGACCATCTGATGATCGACGCACTCAGCCTTCCCAGTATTCCTATTCCCCAGACACCGCTGATACGTGGAGATTCCTTGAGCATATCGATCGCCTGTGCTTCCATAATCGCTAAGGTCGAGCGGGATGCAGTTATGGAGGAATTTGATACCATATTTCCAGGTTATGGCTTGGCCAAACACAAGGGCTATCCTACGAGGGAACATACTGAAGCTTTGTTAAGACTTGGTCCTTGTCCGATACACAGAAGGAGCTTTGAACCAGTCAAATCATGGGTACAAGACCATACCAGGTGTCTGGATTAGAAAAGAGTTGCCCATGATCTAACTGCAGGTCCTATAGCAGTCGAATGGAGCGGGTTATGAAAAAAGCGACGGGGAAAGCTTCAGAGAATTTGGCGGAGGAGTATCTGACAAGCAAAGGGTACACCATCGTCCAGCGTAATTTCTCCTGCCGTTGGGGTGAGATAGACTTGGTCTGCCATTTTGGAAAATGGCTGGTTTTCGTGGAGGTGAGGTCCAGGCATGGAAGCAAATACGGCTCTCCCGAGGAGAGCATTGATCACCGCAAAATCTCTAAAATTCGTAAAACCGCGTTCGAGTATCTGGGATCCCATCAGGATACCAGGTCGCTGAAAATGCGGTTTGATTTTATTGGCATCGTTTATGAAGATAATGACGTTCGCATCAACCATATTGAGGGGGCTTTTTGATTGGCCATTAAAAAAGTATTGAAACCTAGAGTGGGCGCCCATCTATCCATTGGCAAGGGACTGGACGGTACCGCTGGCAGTGCAGTGGATATGGGGGTCGAGACCTTTCAGATTTTTCTGCGTAATCCCCGGGGAAGCGGCTCGAGGGACTGGAGCCCCAAAGAAGTAGAGATTTTCAATCAGACCATGAATGACCATGACATTACTCCCCGGGTTGCTCATATTCCTTATATAGTGAACCCTGCCAGCGGTCGAACGGATCTCTATGAGTTGGCTGAAAGGGTGATAACGGAGGATCTTATCCGGGGGGATATGATCGGGATTTCTTATTTGGTGCTTCATCCAGGATCTCGGGGCGATGCTTCAATAGAGGAGGCCATAGTGCGGTTGTGCGCCCTGTTGGACAGAACCCTGGATAAATATGCAGGCCCCACAACTATCCTGCTGGAGACTATGGCTGGTATGGGCAAGGAGATCGGAGTGAATTTTGATGAAATGCGCATGGCCTTTCAGTGCCTCAAGCATTCCGATAGGATAGGACTCTGCATTGACACCTGCCACATGATGGCGGCTGGATATGACACCTCAACCGAGGCCGGAATCGAGTCCATGCTGGCAGAAGCGGAGAGCACCGTTGGGCTCGACCGTATCAAGGTTGTCCACGCCAATGATTCCCTGAAAGGTATCGGTTCGCACCTTGACCGGCATGCTCCTATCGGCACCGGCTTCGTTGGCGCTGAAGGCTTTACCCATCTATTAAGCAATAAATTTCTGCAGAATTTACCATTTATCCTGGAGACACCATCGGAAACCATGGCGGATGATCTTGCCCTATTGAAAAAGATCCGGGCTGAGGTGGACGGATAAGGGTTAGTATGTATGATACATTACTGGACATGGAGGCGGTATTTCCTTTCCATACTCCTATACTGGATAGCCTCAGCGACATGAGCAGCGCAAATACGGGGACTCCCTTCCAAATCAGCGATAGTTCGGGAGACTTTGAGTACCCGGTCATAACCACGCGCACTCAATCCCAGACTGCGAAATGCGGTCCGCATCAAGTTCTGGGCGTCCTCTTCCAACTGGCAAAACACTCTGATGTCCCGGGATCTCAGCCGGGCATTGACTTCAATGCCAACCGATTCATACCGCTGTCTTTGGATGGTACGGGCTTTTTCGATCCGATTCCTGACCGAGGCTGAGTTTTCGGGAATAGATGAGGCCGAAAGGGCGTCGTACCTGGCTCGCGGAACCTCCACTTGTAAATCAATTCGATCCATCAGCGGCCCGGATATGCGACTCAAGTATTTGGCAACCTGCAGAGGGGTGCAGCTGCAATGGTGATCTTCATCACCATAATATCCGCACGGGCAAGGGTTGCAGGCGCTGACCAGCATGAAATTGCATGGGTAGGTCGACGAGGAGTGGGTTCGGGTAACGGTTACCACTCCGTCTTCCAGAGGCTGCCGGAGGCCTTCCAGAACATCACGGGAAAATTCCGTAACCTCATCCAGGAACAGCACCCCATGCTGGGAAAGACTTACTTCTCCGGGGCGAGGAATCCTGCCTCCCCCGATGATACTGTTGGCCGTTGCATTGCGATGGGGAGAACGAAAAGGCCGGGTGGACAATAACGGCCTTTCCGCATTTAGAAGTCCGGCTACTGAATAGATTTGGGTGGTGTCTAAAATCTCCTGGCGGCTCATCTCAGGCATGATGCTGGGTATACGTCGGGCCAGCATGGTTTTACCCGAACCAGGAGGGCCTAATAGGATAATATTATGCCCTCCGGCTACGGCCACCTCGAGGGCTCTTTTGGCCGAAGCCTGACCTTTGATGTCAGAAAAATCATCCTGATATACTCCCGGAGAAGGTTCCAAGCCCATCATTTCTGTAAATTTCAGCCCGGCTTCCCCATTCAAGTATGCGGCAACTTCCTGTAAGCAAGACGCCATCAGACAGGGATGGTCTACCAGTGAGGCTTCGGCCTGATTGGCGACGGGTATGACGGCCTTTGAATCCTGAAGGCAGCGATTTAGGGACAAAATCATGGCCAGGACACCCGGGACTCCCTTCACTGTTCCGTCCAGGGACAGTTCCCCGATCCAAAAGGATGACTCTGATTGTGATGCTACCTGTCGGCTGGCCAATAATATTCCCACAGCGATCGGCAAGTCCAGGTGACTGCCGTCTTTACGAATGTCAGCGGGGGCAAGATTGACGGTGATACGCTGCAAAGGAAAATCGAAACCAGAATTCTTTATAGCCGCCCGGACTCTTTCTTTGGCTTCCCGGACTGATGCGGAAGCAAGACCTACAAGATCGAAAACTGGCAGTCCGTTTTGAATGTCGACTTCTACCTGAACCGGAACCGCGTCTATACCGTTCAGGGTCAGACTTCTTATGGCAGCAAACAACATGACCACCTGACCTTTTGTGCTTAATTAATCATGGCAATTATGACCTGGAAATGTCGAAATCAGTTAAAATACAATATAGAAATAATACCATATAATAGATACATTGTAATAATAAAGCAATTATCTGTGCTAATGGAGGCTTTGATTCCAGGCTTAAGGATGTTGGTGAACTTTCATTATTTTTTAGTGATCAGGTCAAAACGAAGCAGATCCAAGGTTATGATGAGGAGAAGAGAAGCTGCCAGATCAAGGTGGCAGAGGGTAAAGACCGGTTTCTTATGGCTGTATTATATAGGTAAAATTTGACTCTGCCTCTGCTGGTGAGTAAACTGTGAATCAGTTGGAAATTCGGGTTATTAAAATGCAGCGGGGAAAGATATGTTAAGCGAGAAAGCTTGTCTTTTTGGAATTATGAAAGTGCGTGGGATCGGAACCCTCACATTTGGAAAACTGAGAAAGCAGATCGGCACCTGCCAGGAGATCTGGCATGCTCCAACAGATCAACTGACTGGGGCTATTGGGGCCAATTTGGCCATGGCCCTGCATAAATTGCGGGAAGAAATGGATCCAGAAGCAGAAATGAAGAAGTGCCAGGCATCAGGAATCGGTATCATTGCTGATTTTGAGCCTGAATACCCTTTGGGATTGGGGATTATCCATACTCCTCCACCGATATTGTTTTATCGCGGTCATCTGGAAATTTTAAAATCGCCGGCCATTGCTATCGTGGGATCGCGAAAGGCCACCCCTTATGGCCGGGCCGTAGCTCGCCGCTTGGGTAAAGATCTCACCCAAGCCGGGTTGGTGGTGGTTAGCGGCATGGCCCGGGGTATAGACTCGGAGGCTCATTGGGGATGCCTGGGAGCGGGCGGCCAAACCGTGGGAGTATTAGGCAATGGGGTGGATGTTGTGTATCCCCGCGAAAATCGGCTCCTTTACGACGAAGTTGAGAAATCTGGGTTGTTGTTGTCGGAGTTCCAACCTGGAACCCAACCGGAACCTGGTCATTTCCCGATTCGTAATCGCATAATTTCCGCCTTATCCATCGGCTTGGTAGTGGTGGAAGCCTTGACAAAGAGCGGTGCCATGATTACCGTTAGTTATGCGCTGGAACAAGGCAAGGATGTTTTTGCGGTGCCGGGTCCCATTACCAGCCCCAATAGTCACGGGCCTCATCAACTTATCCAAGAAGGTGCCAAACTGGTCAACAGTGTTGAAGATATTTTGGTAGAGCTGGGGATTGGCATACCGTCCCGAAATGACCCGGTTGAAGAAAAAAACCATGACCGGTCCAGGCAGGTGTTGGAGTTGGTTGGTTATGAACCGGTTCACCTGGACAAAATCCTGCAAGCGGCCACCTTATCCTCGGGTGAGGTTGCGATCCAGTTGCTTGAATTGGAGATAGAGGGTAAAATTAAATGTCTGCCGGGCAATACGTATGTTCGTGTCTGACAGCAATATTCTTGAGGTGATAAATTGGCAAAAAAAACCCTGGTAATAGTCGAATCGGCCGCAAAGGCCAAAACAATAGGAAAATTTCTGGGATCAACCTATAAAGTCAAGGCTTCAGTCGGCCACGTCCGGGACCTCCCGAAAAGTAAGATGGGGGTGGATGTGGAACATGATTTTGCTCCCCAGTATATTACTATTCGTGGCAAAGGCCCGCTAATAAAGGAAATTAGGGATGAATCCGAACGAGCCGACCGGGTGCTGCTGGCAACCGACCCTGACCGTGAAGGAGAGGCAATTGCATGGCATCTCAGTAAGGTGGTTAATCTTCCGGAGGATGCCAAGTGCAGGATCGAGTTTAATGAGATAACCAAAGAAGCCATAAAAAAGGCCGTTAAACAGCCTCGGCAGATAGACTATAATCGGGTGGATGCTCAACAGGCGAGGCGGGTAGTGGACAGGCTGGTGGGATATTCGCTGAGTCCTTTGCTGTGGGCCAAAGTCCGTAAAGGGTTGAGTGCCGGCCGGGTTCAATCTGTAGCGATGCGCTTGATAAACGAGAGAGAAAAAGAAATCGAGTCCTTTGTCAGTGAGGAGTATTGGAGTATTGACGTGGGACTGATATCGCCGCGCCAGGAGCCTTTTACGGCGCGACTGCACCAGGTGAAAGGCAGAAAACCGGTTATCAAGAACCGGAAAGCGGCTGATTCACTGGTGAACAGCATCCAGGCTGCGACTTTTGCCGTCGGTAAGATCGATTCCAAACAGAAAAGCCGTAAAGCCTCACCCCCGTTTATTACCAGTACCCTGCAGCAGGAGGCGGCCAAACGTTTGGGATTTACCGGTACCCGCACCATGAGGATAGCCCAGGAATTGTATGAAGGAATAAACCTGGGTGCTGAGGGCAGCGTAGGTCTGGTCACCTATATTAGGACTGATTCCACACGGGTGGCCGGGGAGGCTCAGTTGGAAGCCCTAAGCTTCATCAGGGAAAGGTATGGGGATGCTTATGTGCCCCGCCAGCCCAATATTTACAAGACACGCAAAACAGCTCAGGACGCTCACGAAGCTATTCGGCCTACCTCAGTCGTACGCCGGCCTGAGGATATCAAGCATGTGCTGACTCGCGATCAGCTGCGTCTTTATAAACTAATATGGAACAGGTATGTGGCCAGTCAGATGTCGCCAGCTCTATTCGACACGGTTGCGGTGGATATTTTGGGCGGCGGTATGGTATTGCGTTCCAGTGCGTCCAAGGTCAAATTTCCGGGACATCTGAAAGTCTATGATGATAATGAGGATGAAAAGACCCCTGATTCGGCGCCTCAAAAGGCTAGCCTTCCGAGTTTGACCGAAGGTGAAGCGGTGGCGGTAACCTCAGTCTTACCTGAACAGCATTTTACCCAGCCACCGGCCAGGTATACGGAGGCTACTCTGATCAAACTCCTGGAGGAGAAGAATATTGGAAGACCAAGTACTTATGCGCCCATAATCGAGACCATAATAAAACGTGGGTACGTGGAACGCCGCAACAAACAATTTTTTTCCACCGAGCTGGGAGTTATTGTCGTGGACCTGCTGATAGAACATTTTCCAGAGATCATGGAAGTAAAGTTTACCGCTGAGATGGAAGAAAATCTGGATCAGATCGAAGAAGGCCATCGCTCCTGGGTAAAGACGGTGGAGGATTTTTACGGTCCGTTTGCAGAAAGATTGGAGAAAGCACAACAGGGGATCGAGAAAGTGCAGCTGCCCGATCAGCCAGCCGGCAAGGATTGTCCCAAGTGCGGACAACCTATGCTGATCAAGGTTGGGAGATTCGGCAAGTTTGCGGCTTGTTCAGGTTTCCCTGATTGCCGGCATACGGAATCCATCAATCAGGTTATCGGTGTACCTTGCCCCCAGTGCGGCGGGGATGTGGTAGCCTTGAGAACCAAAAAAGGCCGGACATTTTACGGATGCAAGAATTATCCGGAATGCGATTACAAATCATGGAATAAACCTGGTGACCAACCTGCTCCAGGTAAAAGCGCCAAGGAGCCTGATGGAGCGGAGCCCCAATGAGCCTGAGGGGAGGTGGCGGGCGATGACCGCAAATGGAGTGACTGTGATCGGAGGGGGCCTGGCAGGCTGTGAAGCCGCCTTCAGATTGGCAAATATGGGTATACCGGTGGAACTCTTTGAAATGCGGCCTCATAAGATGACTCCCGCCCATAAAACAGGCTTGCTGGCGGAACTGGTTTGCAGCAACAGCCTGAAATCAGAGGCGGAATCGACAGCTCAGGGAGTTCTGAAAAAAGAGATGAGAAAATTGGATTCCATCGTTTTGAGCTGTGCTGATAAATGCAGGGTATCTGCGGGTCAGGCCCTGGCCGTTGACCGGGAAATGCTGGGGTCTATGATAACTGAAATAATTACCGGTCACGGGATGATCAATGTTGTCAACCAGGAGATGGGGGAGATCCCGGATGATCGAATAGCGATCGTTTCCAGCGGGCCGCTGACTTCGGACCGACTTTCGGAGGCCATATCAGTTCTGACCGGCCAGGAGAATCTATTTTTTTTTGATGCGGTTGCACCGATCATCGCCAAGGATAGTATTGATTTTACCAAAGTATACTATGGGTCCAGGTATGGCAAGGGAGAGGCAGACTACATTAATTGTCCAATGTCCGAGGATGAATACCGCCGGTTTCACCAGGCATTGATCGAAGCTGACTCGGTGCCTTATGACAGTATTGACGAGGGCGTATACTTCAGTGCTTGTGTACCGGTTGAAGTCATGGGCCGCAGGGGAACCGACACACTCAGGTATGGGCCTATGAGACCAGTCGGGCTGCCCGAGCCCGTCAGCGGAAAAGTGCCCTACGCGGTAGTTCAACTCAGGTCGGAAGACCGGGAGGGAACCATGGTTAGCCCGGTAGGGTTTCAAACCAGAATGAAATGGGGAGAACAGGAACGGGTTATAAGGATGATACCTGGATTGGAGAATGCCTGCTTTTTAAGGCTTGGGGTAATGCATCGCAATACTTATATCAACAGTCCTCGCTTGATCGACGCTACATTACAGTTTAGATCCAGACCGCAGTTGTTTTTTGCGGGTCAGATTCTTGGGGTAGAAGGGTATATGGAATCAGCTGCCACCGGTATAGTGGCGGGAATCAATGCCGGCCGCATATATAAAGGGCTGGAACCATTAGTGTTGCCTGCAGAGACCATGCTGGGCAGTCTCACCAGATATGTTTCGAATCCTTCCCTGGACAATTTTCAGCCGATGAACTCGAATTTTGGATTGTTGCCGCCAATGGAAACCAGGATTCGCAAAAAAGCTGATCGGAACTTGGCCTTGTCAAACCGGTCATGGGATAAAATCTGCGAATTTTCAGAAGCTTTAGTAAACTGAGTTGTAAACCATTAACACTTATGCTAGGATAATTACGATGAATATGTTGGAGGTTCCAAACGTTGCTATTTCAATATATAGATGGCTTTCTGGAGTATTTGCAGGTTGAAAAAAATGCCTCCCAGATGACGATTGTCAGCTATCGGACTGACCTGATACAATTTTTCAATTTCCTGGCCGAACTTTATGCGACGCCCCTTGAAGACCTTGGTGAAGCACACATCATTCACAAGTCGGTAAGGGAATACTTGTCGTACCTTCAGCTTAAGGGCTTCAGCCGGGCTACCATGGCTCGCAAGCTGGCAACACTCAGGTCTTTTGTCAGGTATTTATGCCGGGAAGGAATCCTGGAAGGAAATCCTATCGCCGCGGTGTCTACCCCGAAGCAGGAGAAACGCTTGCCGAGATTTCTCTATCCAACCGAGATAAAATTGCTGCTGGAAGCTCCGGACATCAGCAAGTCGGGTGGGATGAGGGACAAAGCGATTTTAGAAGTCCTCTATGCCACCGGCATTCGGGTCAGTGAGCTGGTGACCCTTGACCTTCAGAACGTCGACACCCGGGAAGGCTT
>CAZDND010000003.1:0-14913 GCA_964506825.1 uncultured Syntrophothermus sp. | reverse complement strand
TTAAGGTCCTGGGAAAAGGCAACAAGGAGAGGATCGTTCCCATGGGGAGGAATGCTTCCCGATCTCTCGACATGTATTTCCCGATCAGGACTGGGGATAATCGCAGGATGCCTCAGGACGAAAAAGCCGTTTTCCTGAATAAATTTGGTCAGCGCCTGACCGCCCGAAGTGTGAGAAATATTATCAACAAATATGTTCAGCTGGTGGCAATCAATCAAAAAGTCAGTCCGCATACCCTGAGACATACCTTTGCCACCCACTTGTTAAATGGTGGTGCTGACTTAAGGTCAGTGCAAGAGCTTCTTGGGCACGTTAAGCTGTCTACCACCCAGATATATACTCATGTCACCAAAGATCGCATCAAGGCAGTTCACGATAAGAGTCACCCGAGGAGATAGTGATTTGTTTAGAGGGACAACGATAATCGCCGTAAGGCGCGACGGAAAGTCGGCCATGGCTGGCGACGGACAGGTTACCATGGGTCAGAATATCATAATGAAGAAGAGTGCCAGGAAGATACGCCGGCTTTATCAGGATCAGGTTCTGGCGGGGTTTGCCGGTTCGGTAGCTGATGCATTTACTCTGTTTTCCATCTTCGAAAAGAAACTGGAGGAGTACCGGGGGAACCTTTCCCGCGCCGCAGTGGAGGTTGCCCGCGAATGGAGCTGGGACCGGGTTTTAAGAAAATTGGAAGCTTTGCTGGTGGTGATGGACAAGGACCGCATGTATCTCTTGTCCGGGAGCGGTGAGGTCATCGAGCCGGACGACAGTGTCATAGCCATCGGGTCAGGTGGGGCATATGCGCTAGCGGCAGCACGTGCCCTAATGTTATGTTCTGACCTGGACGCATCGGAAATAGCCAGGACGTCAGTCCTGATTGCGGCGGATATCTGCGTTTACACCAATGACAAAATCGCTTTGGAAGAGTTGTGATCATAGGAGGATACCTGTGGAGTCATTGACACCGCGAGAAATCGTGGGAGAATTGGATCGTTATATAATTGGACAGGCTCAGGCTAAGAGGGCTGTAGCCATCGCCTTGCGCAACCGGTATAGAAGACGCCAACTACCCTCCGCCATGGGAGATGAGATATATCCCAAGAATATTATTATGATAGGGCCAACCGGGGTAGGGAAGACCGAGATTGCCCGAAGACTTGCCCGACTGGTCAAAGCCCCGTTTATTAAAGTTGAAGCTACCAAGTTCACTGAGGTAGGATACATGGGGCGCGATGTCGATTCGATGATTCGAGATTTGGTGGAGACTTCCATTCGGATGGTCAAACAGGCTTACATGGCCCGCGTAGAGGAAAAGGCGGCCAAAGCAGCTGAAGAAAGGCTTTTGGATTATCTGATCAATGAACCGCGGCGAAAGAGCCGATCCTCCAGGAACCCATTGGATGTCCTGCTGGGAACGTCTTTGGTTGAGACTCCCGACGGGGATGCGGAGGCTGGCAAAACCCAGGATAAAGCCGAGAAACGACTATTGGCAGCCCAGAAATTGTCCCGACAAGAGTTAGAGGATGAGATTATCGAGATCGAGGTCCTGGATAAGCCGGTTTCATTTATGGAAATCGTTTCGGGAGCTGGAGTAGAAGAAATGGGCGTCAACCTGCAGGATGTTTTCGGGGGGATGATGCCCAAAAACAAGAAGAAACGCAAAATGACAGTTGCTGAAGCTCGCGTTTATTTGGTTAACGAAGAAGCCCAAAAGATGATCGACATGGATGAAGTAACCAGGGAAGCTCTGGCGAGCGCCGAAAGTGACGGGATCATTTTTTTGGATGAGATAGACAAGATTGCGGGCAAAAGCAATTCCTGGGGACCTGACGTTTCCAGGGGCGGGGTACAGCGGGATATTTTGCCGATTGTTGAGGGATCTACGGTAATGACTAAATACGGCCCGGTAAAAACGGACCACATGCTTTTCATTGCCGCCGGAGCGTTTCATTCCAATAAACCCTCCGACCTGATCCCGGAATTACAAGGGAGGTTTCCAATCAGAGTTGAGTTGGACAGCTTGACCCTGGAAGATTTGGAAAGAATTTTGACTGAGCCCGATAATTCTCTGATTAAGCAGTATGTAGCCTTGTTGTCCGTGGAAAATGTAGCCATCGAATTTGGTTTGGATGCCATCAAAAGGCTTGCAGAAATAGCCCATGATGTAAATTCCAGGACAGAAAATATTGGCGCCAGAAGATTGTATACTATAATGGAAAGGGTTCTGGAGGATCTTCTGTTCGAAGCACCTGATAGTGGCGGTAAGCCAGTCTGCATCGATAAAAACTATGTTGATGACAGGCTGTCGCAAATAGTAGAAAATGATGAAATAAGTCGGTATATTTTATAGGGGGTAAGACAATGACAAAAAGTTTGTTGGAGAAGTCCCGCGCATTGAATAGGATTCTGCGCAACATCCCGGTAAATGCCAAGACCCCTGATTACGATGGGGCGGCCAGAATGCTGGCGGATAATCTGGAGTGCAGTGTCTATATTCTGGGAAGGCGGGGTAAATTGTTCGGGTGGGCGTTTGCACCCGGAGATGAATGCATGGAAATCGAATCCGTAGCTGCTTTTACAGAGCAGTTTCCCAGTGCATTCGACCAAAATCTGCTGCAGGTAGCAGAAACCCAGACAAATATCCCGTTGCCAGCTGGCAAGTGCATTTTTAATGTGGAAAACGGCTGTGCTTCCGACAAGGATAGAGTCTCGGCCATCGTTCCGATCTTCGGCGGAGCTGGCCGATTGGGTTCGTTTTTGCTGGTGAAATCTGAAGGGCTGTTTAAAGATGAGGATGTAATCCTGGCTGAATATGGTGCTACGGTGGTAGCCAATGAAATGATGAGAATGAGAAGCGAGAGAATTGAAGAAGAAGCCAGGAACAAGGCTTCAGTTCAGGTCGCTGTGGCCACTCTGTCGTATTCAGAGCGGGAAGCCATTGATCATATTATGGCTGAGCTTGACGGCAACGAAGGATTTGTCGTGGCCAGTCGAATTGCTGACAAGGTAGGGATAACCAGATCGGTGATTGTAAGTGCTCTCAGGAAATTCGAAAGTGCCGGGGTCATAGAATCAAGATCCCTGGGCATGAAAGGCACCTACATCAAAGTCCTGAACGAAAACCTTTTCGAGGAACTGGAAAAGAGGTAACCGGAGGCCATTTATCCAGGCTGCCCGGTGACCGTGGCTAGGGTCAGCCACAGAAATTTACGGGGGTTTGTCTGTTGGGAATGATGCCAGGGAAAGACAAACTCCCTTTTCGGGGCCGGCAGACAGGTAGGTTGATTCTAAAGCTATCCGGCATGATAAACGGAATGGATTCTGGCAGCCAACCTCATATGGATCGAGACAATATGCAACGTGAAATTTGCAGTTGCATGGGTTGTTAAGCATAGTCGAGACTAATCATAGTGGAGTTAATCTGCCGTTCGGGACCCACAGCCAACCGATGGGATTAAATTATCCTTATGGCTGAGGATGGGCGGGGATATCCAAAGGGCCGATCGCCGGTAATGCAACGAATGCCACAAATAAATCGCTTCAGCCGGATTCCTCGAATCCGGAGGAGGTAAATGTTGAAATCAACGATTCACTTGGCTAGCTTTTCTTGCTAGCTTTTGTTCGTTATGCTATACTAACCGATGGGAAAAAATACACACGCACTGGACTTTGACAGAGGTGCCTATCCCAGGTTCTGTCAAGGGATGAGGGATGCGGCGGAAAAACATGGAGGTGTTTTTAATGGCGGTAGTATCGATGAAACAGTTGCTGGAAGCAGGGGTTCACTTTGGTCATCAGACCAGACGCTGGAATCCCAAAATGGCTCCGTACATTTACATGGAGCGCAATGGAATCTACATAATAGACCTGCAGCAAACGGTGAAAAAGTTCGACGAGGCCTACGAATTTATCAAGAGTGTATCTGCCGCAGGGAAAAGCGTCCTTTTTGTAGGTACAAAGAAGCAGGCTCAAGAGACGGTTAAGGACGAATCCGAAAAATGTGGGATGTTTTACGTCAACCAGCGGTGGCTGGGTGGTATGCTGACCAACTATAAGACGATTCGCAAGCGCGTAATGCGGCTCAAAGAACTTGAGAAGATGGAACAGGATGGAGATTTTGAGGTTTTGTCCAAAAAGGAAGTTGCTCGTCTGATGGGACAAAAAGAGCGGCTTGAGCGGTTTTTGGCAGGTATCAAAGACATGGATGGCCTTCCGGGGGCACTGTTTGTAGTTGATCCCCGCAAAGAAAGGATCGCCGTTTCTGAGGCAAGGAAACTGGGTATCCCGGTAGTTGCCATCGTAGATACCAATTGTGACCCCGATGAAATCGATTACCTGATCCCTGGAAATGACGATGCCATCCGGGCCGTAAAGCTGATGTGCTCCAGGATAGCTGATGCGGTAGTGGAAGGAAGACAGGGAGAGCAGACGACTGCGTAGGACAAATAAAGGGTGAACGAGGCAGCTTGTCACCCTTTTTTAATAATATTGGGAGGTTGGATTGATGATAACAGCGGCAATGGTAAAAGAATTACGCGAGAGAACCGGGGTTGGCATGATGGATTGCAAGAATGCCCTGGTTGAATCCGAAGGCGATATTGAAAAGGCAATAGAAATACTAAGAACCAAGGGTCTTGCTCAGGCAGCCAAGAAAGCCGGCCGGGTGGCCAGCGAAGGTTTGGTGACTTCCTATATCCACATGGGTGGGAAAATCGGAGTGCTCCTCGAAGTCAACTGCGAAACGGACTTTGTGGCCAAAACCGAAGATTTCAAGGAACTCTGCCATGATCTCACCATGCAGATAGCTGCTGCTAAACCTGAGTTTGTGAGTCGTGAACAAGTGTCCGAGGAATTGATCGAGTCCGAAAAACGGATCTTGAAGCAACAGGCGCTTAATGAGGGCAAACCTGAGAAGATTATCGACAAGATGGTTGAAGGCAGAATTGAAAAATTCTATAAAGAGAACTGTCTTTTGGAGCAGGCGTTCATCAAGGATACCGACATGACAATTCGGGACATCCTGAATGATAAGATCATGAGATTGGGTGAAAACATTTCCATACGCCGGTTTGTGCGCTATGAAGTTGGCGAGGGATTGGCAAAAAGCCAGGAACTGTGCTGATTTGACTCAGGTTCGGGACTGGAATATACCTGCGGGCACCCAACCATAGAAAATGGATAAAATGCGGATAATGCCAAAAAGAGGTGCTGTCGGTGGAAACTCCCTTCTATAAGAGAATCGTACTTAAGTTGAGCGGCGAAGCATTGGCTGGGGATACTGGTTATGGTATTGATCATCAAGTTCTTTCGTCGATTGCAGGGCAGATAAAAAAGGTTGTCGACCTCTCGGTTCAGGTGGCTGTCGTGGTGGGAGGAGGCAATATCTGGAGGGGTGTCGCAGGCAGCGCCAGGGGTATGGACCGGGCCACTGCTGATTACATGGGAATGTTGGCTACGGTCATCAATGCTCTGGCACTCCAGGATGCCCTTGAAAACCTGGAGGTACCCACTCGCGTGCAGTCGGCCATAGAAATGCGCCAGGTGGCGGAACCTTACATTCGCCGGCGGGCTATCCGGCATCTCGAGAAGGGACGGGTAGTCATTTTGGCGGCAGGGACAGGCAACCCATATTTTTCAACCGATACGACTGCGGCTCTGAGGGCTGCGGAAATCGAAGCCCAGGTAATCCTGATGGCTAAGAAGGTTGATGGGGTCTACGACAGTGACCCTCGTAAAAATCCTAATGCTGTAAAATACAAGACGCTTGATTACATCGACGTCATCAACCAGGGGTTGGGAGTTATGGATTCTACGGCAGCATCCCTATGTATGGATAACAACATTCCCCTGGTCGTCTTTAGTCTGATGGAAAATGGCAATATTCTGAAGGCTGTTATGAATGAAGGTATCGGAACATACGTTGGGAGGTAGGAAGTTCGTATGCCAAATATGGTAATAGAAGATATAACTGAACGGATGGAAAAAACGGTTGAACACTTGACCAGGGACTTTGCAGGTCTTCGGGCAGGGCGTGCCAACCCGGCCATGCTGGATAAGATAACGGTAGACTATTATGGCAGCCCAACTCCGATCAATCAGCTGGCCAGTATAGGAGTACCTGAACCGCGTCTGTTGGTCATCCAGCCTTGGGACAAGACTGCGATTGCCAGCATTGAAAAGGCAATTCTCAAGTCTGACTTGGGGGTAAATCCCTCCAATGACGGTAACGTCATCAGGATCAATATTCCTACCCTGACTGAGGAGCGTCGCAAGGATATGGTCAAGATCGTACGAAAACGCGCCGAGGAAGCCAAGGTAGCCGTCAGGAACATCCGCCGGGAAGCCAACGACACCTTTAAGGGCATGGAGAAGGATAGTCTCATCTCCGAAGATGACAGCAAGAAACGGCTCGATGAGGTCCAGAAGCTTACGGACAACCGCATCAAGGAAATTGAAAAGCTTACCATGGGAAAAGAAAAGGATATCATGGAAGTATAATGTCTTTGGTAAGTATTTGCCTGAATATACTTACCGACAGCCCCGGTAACAGCGCTAAGAAGATAAAAGTTGACCAAGTGGTTGATGGTCTAAAAACGATGACAGAGGCCCCCATATAATTGGGGGCTTTCTAATATACCAGGAGGATAAGGGCGATGGAACTGGATTCTACAAAAAGATGGGAATCGGGCCCCCTTCCGCGGCATGTGGCCATAATCATGGATGGAAACGGCCGATGGGCCAAAAAGAGATTGATGCCGCGCCAAATGGGCCACAGAGCTGGTATTGAAGCGTTGAGAAGAACCATCGAAGCGGCGATCCAAACCGGGATACCCATATTGACCGTCTATGCTTTTTCCACCGAAAATTGGAGCCGTCCATTGGATGAGGTCAATCATCTTATGAACCTATTACTGGAGTATCTTACCACTGAACTGGAAACCCTGCATGAAAAGAACATCAAACTCAACATCTGGGGGGATACTAATCGCCTTTCCCCAAGGATCCAGCAAGAACTTAAACTTAGCTGTGCCAAAACCGCCGGCAATGACGCTATGAATCTCAATATCGCCCTGAATTACGGTGGGAGGATGGAAATCGTTGCTGCGGCCAGAAAGATTGCGGAAGAGGCGATCAACGGCGTCATTTCGTTGGAACAAATAAATGAAGAATATTTCGCGGAGCATCTCTATACCTCAAGAATGCCGGACCCGGACCTTCTAATCAGGACTGCCGGCGAATTGAGGATCAGCAATTTCCTTTTGTGGCAGCTAGCCTACACGGAAATTTGGGTGACGGATGTGCTATGGCCGGATTTCAATAGGGAGATACTTGACCAGGCGGTGGCGGATTATCAAAAAAGAGTCCGAAAATATGGAACCGTCGGGGCGGTATAGAATGGCAGACCTACGGAAGTATTCTGGAATTCTGAAGGGAAAGAAGAAAAATGCGGCAAAGGATAATCACTGCCTTAGTAGGGGTTCCGGTAGTCCTCTTCATTGCCTGGAAAGGCGGTAGTCTATGGATGGCATCAGTTGCTGTCGTAGCTGCCATTGGTCTATTTGAGTTCAATCGGGGCATGAGCAACTTCGGTCGGAGACCCTTGTGGCTGGCTGGGTATCTTGTCATGGCATGTTTTTTTATGTTGAATACCTGGTGGGCTGCGGGGCTGCTAGGAGTGGCCTCCCTGTTGCTGATGCTGATCTTCATGGTTTTCACATATCCCCGGTATCATATCGTCGATCTGGCGTTAACCTATTTCGGCTCAGTTTACATAGGGTTGCTGCTGGGTTACCTTGCCCGGCTTTCACAGTTGGACAATCATTTTGGGGTGATCGTATTAGTCTTGTTTCTAACCTGGGCCTGTGATGCGGGGGCGTATTTTGCGGGCACCATGTTCGGAAAACATAAAATGGCCCCGGAGCTCAGCCCCAACAAAACCTGGGAGGGATTTGCGGGGGGATTCGCAGCCGCGATTTTGATTTCGGTGGTTGGAGGGCTCATTCTGCAGGGTATTTCCATAGGCCAGTATATAGTTCTGGGAATCCTGGCCGGGCTTGCGGCTCCGCTGGGAGATTTATTTGCTTCCAGTATCAAACGTGGATTCGGGATTAAAGATTTTGGGAAACTGTTCCCGGGGCACGGCGGCGTCCTGGATCGGGTGGACAGCCTGATGTGCGTCGCCCCTGTGGTATACTTCTTGATATCCAGGTGGGGGGGTTAAGCAGATGGATCAGGAATTGCTGCGTTACCTTAAAGTCCTTGCGAGACTGGCCATCGGTGTCCTTGGTTTGGTAGGCGTATACCTGCTGTTTACCTACATCTTTCCCATATTTGGCAGCCTCCTCAGAGGTATACCAAAGTATTTTCTGCCCTTTGTGTTTGCTTTGCTGCTGGCACTGCTGATTGAACCCGCCATCAGATTTCTGGAACAAAGGTTCAAAATCAGCCGGGGAATTGCCACTCTGGCCAGCATGCTGGTGGTTTTGGGTGCTTTGGGCACGGGTCTGGTTTACCTGTTTTCCCGACTGGTAAGTGAGTTGATTTCCCTTTACGAGCTGCTCTCCATACACTCAGAGGATATGTCGGCGTTTCTGATTGAGGGGCTGGAAAAGGCGCAGTTGTTTTATCTGCAATTGAACCTGCCAGCTGAACTGGAATCCACCATGCAGTCAAATCTTGCCAGACTGTTCAAGGGTATCGAAGGTATAGCCAATTCTCTGGCAAATTCATTGATCTCCATCATGGCAGACGTTCCTGGATTTTTTATTTTTATTCTTATCGCCGTAATTGCCACTTATTTCATGGCCAAGGGGAGACCGGAGATAAGAGAATGGTTCATCAGATCACTGCCCGAGTCATGGGAAGGTAAAACCCGTTCGGTGGCCAGCGATCTGATTTCGGCTTTTACAGGTTTTATGAAAGCTCTGACCATATTAGTGTCATTTACGGCCCTTCAGACTATTATCGGGCTAAAAATATTGGGAGTGGAGTATGCGGTGACCCTGGGACTCCTTACCGGTCTGCTGGATATTATGCCAATCCTGGGACCGGGATCCCTGTTCCTGCCCTGGATAATATTTTCATTCGTCACCGGAAAAGTTGCCTTCGCCCTGGGGCTGCTTGCCCTGTATGTGTTCATCACCACCGTCAGGTATATGTTGGAACCTAGAATCATTGGCCAGAAAGTTGGCTTGCACCCGCTGGCCACCTTGATATCCCTTTACGTGGGTCTGAAGGTGGCTGGGGTGGCCGGGATGTTTCTGGGGCCAATCGTGGTGATTTTGTTTCAAGCTTGTTCCCGGGCTGGGGTGTTCGACAGCTGGTCCTGGTGGAAGAAAACCCAGTAAAATGGTCCAGGATATCAGCTCGATTTAGGAGAGCCAGGTGGGGGATCCAAGGACGATCCCATGGCATGGAGAAGATAACATTATGAAAAAAATTGCAATTATTGGATCCACCGGATCCATCGGTACTCAGGCTCTCGATGTGGTGAGAAAACACCCCGACAAGCTAAAGGTGGTGGCTCTGGCGGCTGGCCGGAATGTAGGCCTGTTGACGGAGCAGGTCCGGGAATTTAAACCCGATTATGCGGCTATTGATTTTGAAGGGGCCTATTCCCAGCTCTCCAGAGACTGTGATTGCTGGACCGGGCAGGGAATCGAGGCGATTGCCTCGCTGGCAGCCTTGGAGGAGATAGATTTGGCGCTGATAGCGGTCAGCGGCGCGGCGGGGATTTGGTCGGCCTACCAGGCAGCTGGCTGCGGCAAAACCATCGGTCTGGCGAATAAGGAGAGTCTGGTAGCCGCGGGTAGTCTGATCATGCCTCTGGCAGCTGCGAAGGGAGCAGTCCTTTTGCCGGTTGACAGTGAACATTCGGCCATATTTCAATGCCTTCAGGGGGATAAACGGACCGTACGAAAAATATGGCTGACCGCATCCGGCGGTCCCTTCAGAGGGCACAGCCAGGCCTCCATGGCCTCGGTAACCCGAGAACAGGCTTTGCGTCATCCCAAGTGGTCCATGGGAGCCAAGATTACGGTTGATTCCGCGACCCTCATGAACAAAGGATTGGAAGTCATAGAAGCACACCATCTTTTTGGAATAAGCTATGATAATATAGATGTCGTAGTACATCCTCAAAGCGTGATCCATTCCATGGTAGAATATGTTGATGGAGCTGTACTTGGACACCTGGGTGTTCCGGATATGAGAATCCCGATCCAATATGCATTCAGTTATCCGGACAGATGGGAATCCCCAGCGCCCAGACTGGACCTGCTGCAGTTAGCCCAACTGGATTTTGAGGCCCCGAACAGAGCGGATTTCCCGGCACTGGACCTGGCCTATGCGGCGGGGCGCCGCGGCGGTACCATGCCAGCAGTGATGAATGGGGCCAACGAGGCAGCTGTTGACAGCTTCCTGAAAGATGAGATCGGGTTTCTAGATATCGCAACCGCCGTGGAAAAGGTGATGGCCCGGCACTCGGTAATCGACGAACCTAACCTGGAAGAAATTATGGAATCGGACTTATGGGCACGGCAGGCGTGCAGATCGGTCCTTAAACAAGGGGGCAAACAACTATGATGATCCTATATTCCATATTGGTTTTGGCGCTAATCATCCTGGTCCATGAAGTGGGTCATTTTGTGGCGGCCAGGAGAGCAGGGATTCAGGTGTATGAATTCAGCTTGGGTTTTGGTCCTAGAATTGCCAGTGTAAACAAAAAGAAAGAGGGGGAAGAACCCCGGCAGGATCAAACCGAATTTTCTCTCCGGCTATTTCCCATAGGGGGTTACGTTCGAATGGCCGGTGAATCTCCGGATGATGAAGATTCACCCTGGGGACTAAATAAAGCCACCCCCTTGCAGCGAATGGGGGTGTTGGCAGCCGGTCCGGGCATGAACTTTGTACTCGCCGTGTTCCTTTTCGTCTGCGCGTTTACGCTGATAGGAATCCCTGAGCCCATCGATAAAGCGGTAATTGGTGAAGTGGTAACCGGACAACCGGCGGCGGAAGCCGGGATGCTGAAGGGCGACCGGGTCGTAAACATCGGCGGCCAAAATGTGGAAACCTGGGAGCAATTGGTCAGTGCTATCCATGCCAGTAAACCCGGCGAGGACCTGCCGCTGGTAATCGAACGTCAAGGCGAGATCCTGGAAATTGCTGCGATTCCAGAATTTAATGTCACCACCAAGGTGCCCGTATTGGGCATCAGCCCAACAGTCAGTTTTCATAAATCCGGGTTATGGGATGGCATTAAGGCTGGTTTTGTAAACACCTATATGACCACGGTGTTGATGTTGCAGGGACTGGTCCAGATAATTACCGGGACGGTTTCGACCACAGAACTGGCAGGCCCGGTAGGAATCACGCGGATGATTGGCGATGCAGCCCAGGGGGGCCTGGTTTACCTGATAAATTTTACCGCGATGCTGAGCATAAATCTTGGGGTTATCAATCTCCTGCCATTTCCCGCCTTGGATGGCAGCCGTATAGTTTTTTCGGGACTGGAAATGGTGAGAAGGCGTCCACTGGATCCGGAGAGAGAGGGCATGATTCATCTTATCGGTTTTATAATCCTGATGAGCCTTATCGCCCTGGTAACCTACAATGACATTCTGAATCTGATCAGGGGTTGACAATAATGCGCAGGCGTTCGAGAGTTGTTAAGCTGGGGCAGGTGATGATCGGCGGCGATAATCCGGTGGTTGTCCAATCAATGACTTCAACGGATACCCGCAACGTTCCGTCCACTACGGATCAGATATTGAAGTTAGTCAGGGCAGGCTGCGAAGTTGTAAGGGTTGCGGTTCCCGATATGGAAGCTGCGGATGCTCTGGAACAAATCACTGCTCGCAGCCCCATTCCGGTGGTGGCGGATATTCATTTCGACCATCGCCTGGCGCTGCGGAGCATGGAAGCCGGGGTAGATGGATTGCGAATCAACCCGGGCAACATAGGCACCCGGGAAAAAGTTGAATCAGTGGTTGCCGCCGCCCGGGAGCGTTCGGTGCCCATAAGAATCGGCGTGAACGCAGGCTCCCTGGACAAAGATCTGTTAGCCCAATACGGAGGAGCCACTCCCCAGGCTATGGTAGAAAGCGCCCTGCGACAAGTTAGAGTCCTGGAGGACATGAATTATGATCTTATCAAGATTTCCCTTAAATCCTCGGATGTTCTGGAGACGGTGGAGGCTTATCGTCTGATCAGCTCCCGAGTAGACTACCCCCTCCATGTTGGAATCACTGAAGCTGGAACCCTGTCCCGGGGACTGATCAAGTCATCACTGGGAATTGGCTTGCTGCTGGCCGAAGGAATCGGCGACACGATCAGGGTTTCTCTGACTGCAGATCCGGTGGAAGAGGTTTGGGCGGCCTATGAGATTCTCCGGGCCGTAGGCCTCAGAAATCGTGGGATTGAGCTGGTTTCCTGCCCAACCTGCGGCCGGTGCGAAATCGAACTCCAGGAACTGGCGGAGCAAGTTGACCAGAAGCTTCGCCTCATCAAGACACCTCTCAAGGTTGCGGTTATGGGATGCATTGTCAATGGCCCGGGTGAAGCCCGCACCGCTGACGTGGGCATAGCCGGGGGAAAAGGCTTTGGACTTCTTTTTAAAAAAGGTGAAATTGTTCAGAAAGTTGACAGCGAACATATGCTGGCTGCTTTATTGGATGCGGTAGATGAAATCGTCCAGGAGGAGGAGCAGGTTTGAAATATTCGCAGCTATTGATACCCACCCTCAGAGAGGACCCCAGCGACGCGGAGGTTATCAGCCATAAACTCTTGATGAGAGCCGGCATGATAAGAAAGACCGCCGGGGGGATTTATACCTATTTGCCCCTGGGGTTTCGGGTATTAAAGAAGATCAGTCAGATAGTCCGGGAAGAAATGGATCGGGCAGGAGGCCAGGAGGTAGGTTTGCCTATCGTCCAGCCGCGCGAACTCTGGGATCAGTCGGGACGGTGGCAGTTGTACGGGGATGAGATGTTCCGCCTCCAGGACCGCCATAATCGGGATTTTTGTTTGGGACCCACCCATGAGGAAGTAATAACTGCCCTGGTGGACGGGGAAGTTCATTCCTATAAAAGTTTGCCGCTGCTATTATATCAGATTCAGGATAAATTCCGCGATGAAATCCGGCCCAGATTTGGCTTGATGCGTGGACGGGAATTTATTATGAAGGATCTCTATTCGTTTGATGCCGACTGGGCAGGATTAGAACTGTCTTATCGCAAAATGTATAATGCCTACTGCAAAATATTTGACCGGATAGGACTGGATTATCGGGTGGTCGAAGCCGACAGCGGAGCTATTGGAGGCAACGAGAGCCACGAATTTATGGTCCTCGCCGGCAGCGGAGAATCGGTCATTGTTTACTGCGATCAATGCGACTACGCCGCCAATGTGGAAAAAGCGGAATCACTTGATTGGAAAGCTGATACGGATATCGTCAACAGTCCACAGAAAATGGTGCCGTCCCCAGGGGTGAAGACCGTGGAAGATGTGATTAGTTTCTTCAAGGTAAAACCCCAGCAGGTTATCAAGACCTTGATCTATGAAGCGGATGGATCCATGGTAGCAGTCTTGATACGCGGCGACCGTGAATTAAATGAATTGAAGCTGAAAAATTACCTAAAGGGAGCCGAGGTACTGCTTGCTTCGGAGGAAGATGTCCGCCGGTCAACGGGGGCGACGGTTGGTTCCGTGGGTCCTGTCGGGTTGAAGCTAAAGATTCTGGCTGATTTTGAGATCCGCCATATCGGTGAAGCCGTATGCGGAGCCAACCTGGATGAACACCACTTGGTCCAGGTGGTGCCGGGAAGGGACTTTGAACCGGATGAATACGTCGATCTGCGCAATGTAGAAGCGGGGGATAGGTGTCCGCGCTGCGAAGGGAAATTGCTGGAAGCCCGGGGGATAGAGGTGGGACACATCTTCAAGTTGGGCACCAAATACTCTCAGGCTATGGATGCCTGGTTCCTGGATGAAGCCGGCAATAAGTGCAATTTTGTGATGGGTTGTTACGGTATCGGAGTATCCCGGGTCATGGCCGCAGCCATCGAGCAGCAATATGATGCCAACGGTATCCTGTGGCCCCTGTCCATAGCCCCCTTTCAGGTTATGGTTATACCGGTCAGCACCAGGGATGAGGAACAGTTGGCGCAGGCGATGAAAATTTATAACGAATTGCAGATGGCGGGGATTGAAGTGCTGATCGATGACCGTGAAGAGAGGGCCGGGGTTAAGTTTAAAGACGCAGATCTTTTGGGAATTCCCCTGCGGGTAACCATTGGAGCCAAGGCCTTGAAGGAAGGTAAAGCAGAACTCAAGTCACGCCGTGAATCTGAGAGTCAACTGGTGGCCTTGAGTGAGGTGATCGACTGCGTAAAAGGTCTGGTGAACCAGGCATTATAAGAACCAATTATGACAAGGGGGAGAGACTCATTTGTCAGAATATGAGATTATCTTCAAATTGGCACTGGCCTGCATCCTGGGCGGAATGATCGGGCTGGAAAGGGAGAGCCTGAATCGCCCTGCAGGATTGAGGACCTATACTCTGGTTTGCATGGGTTCCACCCTGGCTATGATAGTTTCACTGGAGATGTATTATCAGTTTCAGGCTACTGTGAATGCGGATCCCGGTCGGATAGCCGCCCAGGTCATCAGCGGGATCGGTTTCATCGGAGCCGGTACCATAATTCGTGAGGGGGCCAACATTCGCGGACTGACCACGGCTGCGGGAATCTGGGTAGTGGGTTGTATAGGATTGGCCGTGGGAGCGGGCATGTATATTCCTTCGATTGTTACTTCAATGCTGGTCTTATTTGTGCTGATATATTTTGTCAAGCTGGAGGAACGGTTCACCGGCTTGAGGGAAACCAAAGCTTATACTATGATCGTAGAGGACAAACC
>CAZDND010000002.1:32069-38673 GCA_964506825.1 uncultured Syntrophothermus sp. | reverse complement strand
ACATCGAAAAAGAATTCACCTTACGATTTTATGGGGGCGGCGTTGATTAAACTCTCCTTGATCCTACTGAGTTGCTGTTCCTGAAAACGACGCGGCTTCTCGGGATACCGCCAGCCACAGACCGGCCAAGACCACCAATCCCCCTGCCACCTGGAACCAAGCCAGGGCTTCGTGAAAAATCAAGTATCCCAAAATCGAGGCTCCCACCGACTCACCTAAGACCGCCACTGCCACCACAGGCGCTTTGAGATACTTCAATGCCCAATTTATCACCCCGTGTCCACCGAGTCCGGGCAACAGCGCCATGAGAACAAACAATCCGTAATCGGCAGCCGGATACCCCCCAAATTCCTGAGAGCTGCCAGCCACCGCCAGTGCCAGTGCCCCAGCGGCTGCCAAGGATACCACGGTGGTGTAGGGCCACAGGTCGACCTCACTCCTGACATGGCGCCCGATGAGCAGATGAATTGCAAAAAACAAGCCGCCTGCCAGAGCCATCAGATCACCAACCAGCCGGCCGCCCATAAGATCGCCTCCACCGATAAT
Organism: uncultured Syntrophothermus sp.; assembly: GCA_964506825.1. Taxonomy (GTDB): domain Bacteria; phylum Bacillota; class Syntrophomonadia; order Syntrophomonadales; family DTU052; genus JAAYDA01. The sequence continues at coordinate 38,127 of CAZDND010000002.1, read as the reverse complement.
TACACTGCCCAAAAGCGCCAAGGCCACCCCGATGGCCGCTCCCCGCTGAATTTTTTCCCGGAGGAAGACAGCCGACAAAACGACCACAAAAACAATCTGCAGATTTGCAAACAAGACAGCGCTGGCAATCGAGGTATGGGAAAGGGAGGTAATCCAGAATCCGAAATGAAGAGCCAGGAATAATCCGGACAACAGCACCTGCAGCATACTCCCCCTCAGGCCAACCCAGGATTGCCGTCGCCAGGATGACAAAAGCCCCCCGGAGAGGGCTGTTAAGCTCAACCTATAGAAGGCTATGACAAGTGCGGGGGCAGAAGCCGCCCTGACCAATATGGAACTGGATGAAATACAGAGGACGGCAGATGCCAGTGCCAGTAATATTATGGAACGACTCACATTTCGACTCCCAAATAGGACTGGATCACCTTGGGGTCATTCTTGACCACATCGGGCGTGCCCTCAGAGATCTTGAAACCATAATCGAGCACCGCCACCCGGTCGCAAATATTCATAACCACATTCATATCGTGTTCAACAAGAAGCACCGTAACTCCCAGATCACGTATGCGACGGATCAGCGCCAGGAGTTCCTCTTTTTCAGTAGCATTCATACCGGCGGCAGGTTCATCCAACAAGATCATCGACGGACTAAGGGCCAGAGCCCGGGCTATTTCCAGGCAACGCTGCTCCCCGTAAGGCAGCCCCCCGGCCAATTCCATGCCTTTGTCACCCAGGCCCACCATTTCCAACAGCTTCTGGGATTTTTCTGTTGTGGCACGCTCCTCTTTCCTCGCCCAGGGCAAGTATAGCAGTGCCGACAGGAATCCCGCCCGGGAAACCGAGTGCATCCCTACCCGGACGTTATCCATGGCCGAGAGTTTCTTGAAAAGCCGCACGTTCTGGAAGGTCCTGCCGATGCCTTCACGGGCGATCCGGTGGGGGCTAAGGCCGCTGATTGACTTCCCTCGGAACATGATCTCTCCCCGGGTCGGTTTATAGATCCCCGTAACCAGGTTGAATAACGTGGTCTTCCCTGCTCCGTTAGGACCTATCAGGCCGAAAATCTCATTTTCCTCCACCGCAAAACTAAGGCGGTCCAAGGCAAGCAGTCCCCCGAACTCCTGGCTGACATTTCTAACCTCTAAAATCCCCATTATCGATCTCCATTCCAATCAAGGCCAGGCATCCCATACCCAGCCTGCATAAGGTCATTTCCCTAAGTATCCCCTCCGGCTGTTTGCCTGCGGCCGCGCCAACGTTTCCAGGATTGTTTGAGGTCATACCAACGCACGTCCCCTAAAAGGCCATTGGGCCGGAAGATCATAAGCACTACCAGCAATCCGCCGTATACCAGAAGCCGATAATCCTGCATAAACCTGAGCATTTCAGGTGCTATGGTCAAAATGACGGTTCCCAGGATCGTGCCGGGAATGCTTCCCATGCCGCCCAGGACCACCATATTTAGATATTCCACCGATTTCATAAATCCAAAATCACTCGGGTTGATATAAGTCAAATAATGAGCGTAAAGGGATCCTCCGATACCGGCCAGGAATGTGCCCATACCGAAGGCGATAACCTTATAGAGGGTGGTATTAACCCCGGAGGCTTCCGACGCGATCTCATCTTCCCTGATGGAATAGAGCGCCCTCCCCGGACGGGACTTCAGGAGGCCTGCATTGAGCAGCAATATCACGATGACCAGCCCCCAGACCACAGAAAAATTAGTGGCTCCGGGAATTCCGGAGATCCCCAGACCTCTCCCGGCAATGGGCATGTTAAGAAATACTACCCTGACAATTTCCGCAAATCCTATGGTTACCATCGCCAGATAGTCGCCCTCCAACCGAAGGGTGGGAATCCCAATCATCACGCCGGTAAAACCAGCCATCAATCCCCCCGCCAGGAGACACACCGGGAACGGCATCCCGAATTGCGTGGCCAGTATCGCCGAGGTATAGGCACCGATGCTCATGAACCCGGCATGGCCCATCGACAGCTGACCGGTGACCCCAGTAATTATATTCAGTCCCAGCGCCAGGATCAGATTGATCCCAATCAGGACACTTACTTGCAAATAATATAAATCAACCGTCTGATTCAGAAACGCTTCCATAAACTACTCCTCAACCGACCCTTTAGACCTTCTTGATTACCGATTTCCCCAGCAGCCCCTGCGGTCGCACCAGCAGTACCAGGATAAGGATACCAAAGGCAATGGCATCCTTGTACGAAGAGGAAAGATATGCTATCCCCAGATTCTCCATTACCCCCAAGGCCAGACCGCCCAGCATGGCTCCCGGGATTGATCCGATCCCTCCCAGCACCGCGGCAGAAAACGCCTTGAGACCTGCCATAACTCCCATGTATGGCTGCACGGCATTGAAATACACCCCCACCATCACCCCTCCGGCTGCAGCCAGGGCGGACCCAAGGGCAAAGGTAAAGGATATCACCCGATCGACGTTGATTCCCATGAGGCGAGCTGCATCCAGGTCCTGAGAACAAGCCCGCATGGCCTTGCCAATGCGAGTCCGCTGAACCAGCAATTCCAACCCGATCATTAAGACCGCGGCTGTCACCAGGATCATCAACTGAAGACTCGATATCTCTATGCTTCCCAGCTGAAATGTCCGAATGGCCATTACACTGGACGGATAGGAGGTGGTGTTCGGCCCCCGTACCAACACCATCAAAGTCGAGAGAAAGATCGAAACCCCTATGGCACTAATTAGTGCCGAAAGCCGCGATGAGCCCCGCAGCGGACGATAGGCTACCCGCTCCACCAACATGCCCAGAGTCATGCAGAAAATCATGGCTCCAATAACCGCAACAAAAAGGTTGACCTTAAAGGTCAACACCAAAAACAGGCCTACAAAAGCTCCGAACATATAAATCTCGCCATGAGCGAAGTTGATCAGCTGCACGATTCCATATACCATTGTGTACCCCAAGGCAATCAAGGCATAAGTGCTGCCCAGAGTAAGACCATTAATCAATTGCTGCCAGAACATAGCAACCTCCTGAGCAAGACCGCCTTATCCTCAAAAACCGGGTGAAAACAGGGCCTGCCGCCGGTGATTGAAATCAACCCCCACCGGCCGCACAGGCTTCCCTTTCCACCCGACGTTCTTTGAGCAAACAAACGTCCTCGCTGCCCAGCTTTTTAATTATTGTATCGCGACATCGACTTTCTGAAGAAGGCTGAATTTGTTATCATCGGCATCCTTGACTGTCAGCAGGTATACCGGGCTCTTGATGGGCTCACGGTCTGCTCCAAATGTGGTTCTGCCAGAAACGCCGGGATAGTTTGCAGTTTTGGCCATCTCGGCTTTATAGACCGACGGATCAGTGCTCTGAGCTCTCTCCATCGCCTGCGCCACGATCATCAGTGCATCATAATACTGAGCTGAAAACATATCCGGCTGTTCATTGTATTTCGCGGTATAAGCGTCCAGGAAGGTCTTCATCTCGGGAGATGGCTGTTCGGGAGTGAATCCGCAGTACACTATGCAGCCTTCGACTGCTTCCCCGCCGAGTTTGTACAGGTCCTCGCCCAGACAGCCGTCACCGCCTACAAACACCTGGTCCATTCCCTGTTTACGGGCTTCCTTCATGAACAAAGCTGCTTCCTGATAATAGCCGGTAAATACTATGATATCAGGATTGGTAGGCTTGATTTTGGTTACTTGCGCTGAGAAGTTGGTATCCCCTCTCTGGATGCTCTCTTCAATTACTATATTGCCGCCTTGGTCCTGTAGGGCCTTGCGGAAATAATCTGATAAACTCACGCTGTAGTCATCATTAATCGCGGTTACCAGGGCGAAATCCTTGTAGCCGTTTTCCATCAGATACCCTACCGTCGCCGGGCTCGCCAGTGAATCCAGCAGAGTATTCCGGAAGCAGTAATCGCCGGCAGCTATTGCGCCTTGACCCGTCGCTCCTGCAGAAATGAGGACCATCTTGTTTTCCTGGGCTACCTCTGCCGCTACCTTGGTTATTCCGGTGCAGGGATCGCCGATTATCGCCTTGACCCCATCACGGCTGATAAATTTTTGGGTGATGTTGATGGCTTCAGTCTTGTCCCCACGGTTGTCAGCCTCGACCACCACTACCTGTTTGCCCAGAATCCCGCCTTTAGCATTAAGTTCTTCCGCTGCCATGTTCAACCCCTTGAGACCTGGCAGACCGTAGCAGGCCACATCACCGGTCAAAGCACCCAGAAAACCAACCTTGATGACATCGTCACCTGTGCTGCCAGTCTTCGTGTCTGAACTGCAACCAGCTACCATCCCAACCAACATCAACATACACAACATCAGACTGATAAATTTGTACCTACGCAAAATTAACTCTCCCCCATCCTTTTCTATTTTGCCGCGCCATGATAAAAAGCCATAAAATCATATATTCCTCCCCGAAAGCAAAATTCCTGCCTCGATGGTAAAATGGCACCGACTTATGATCAACGGTTGCTATTCCCTTGTGCAGGACATCTGTTGGCAGATAAAGTATGACTAATTCCAATTGGGGGCTTTGCTTACCCCTTCTTCACCTGGCGCCGATAAGTATTATCCAGGGGTCCATTCAAATGAAAGCCCGGAGGTCTATATCACCGTAGCTGCCTGCCGATAAAAATTCCCTCGTACCCGGATGGGATCGATAGTTGTCAATAACCTCCAGCATGGTCCGGTCATATCCGGTTAACCCTTTTCCACTAACCGTTATATCCTGGCGCTCCAACCATATATATAAAGCCGCCATACCCGCTGCAACGATTGAATAGACCAGTTCCTCAGTATCCCCCAGCAAGTCTGTGCACAGGTAAAATCGGCAGATCAGAGAACGCTCCTCATAGACCTGGCACAGGCGATGTTCCAGGAACAGGCACGGTCCATACCTCCACCTCAGCATTCCCGCCTCCATACTGGCAGGGTCGAAGCAATTTTCCAAAGCCTCGGCGGTAGAGAATCCGGTTTTCCGGCAGATGGCTTTAAATGATATCAAGTCCGGTATAACGTAGGCCGAATTGCAGCAGTTGTGGATACAGCCTTTGCAGGAACTGCTGCCTCCCGCATATATCTTCACCGCTTCCGGGTCATCTGACAAGGGCTCCCATACCTCCAGCAAATCTGCCAACGAAGCTCCCTCTCCAACTACTCTGACACCCCATCCGGCGGTCCCTTTTTCCACCCCCCGGTAAACTTGTACCTTGTCCCTTCTCATCCCCATACTACTCCTTCACGGGCCACGCGAGCAGGGTTGCCCACTACCAGGACTCCCGGCGGAACATCATCTGTCACTACCGAATTGTTGGCAATGACAGCCCCATCGCCAACGGTGACTCCTTTAAGGATTACCGCCCGGCAGCCGATCCACACTCTATCCCCGATGATAACCGGTGCCACCCTTATCCGCGGCTCCTCGGACCCATAACCCACCTTGTAGGATGAACTATCCATAATCAATGTGGACCAGGATATGGCGCAGCCGCTGCCAATCCGCACTTCCTGCTGGGAAAGCACCATGCTGCCCCGGGCGAGATAGGTCCTATCTCCAATATGCACTTGAGCCCCCCGGGAAAGCCACAGCCTGACATCCCGGTCAAAAATGACTTGCGACCCTACGAATATGCGGGCATCCTTGTCCTTCGACACCATCCGGTGATTCCGGGCAAGCAAACCCTCCCCGCAGTCAGCCAATTGACGACGGACCTTCCATGTCGCAAAGTGATCATAAATGCTGCTTCGCAAGCCGGCTTCCTCCGATCAGATTACCCTCAGGTGTGCCCCCCCGGTTGTCTCGATATTATTCAGTCTGATCCGACAAGCTGTTTCGCAGTTCCTTGATTGCCTGACGGGCAAGAACATCGCACCGTTCATTCCACTTTACTCCCTTGTGGCCAGGCACTTTCACCATTTTGACTCGATTTTGTCCGATCAGTTTTCGCAATTCCTTCCACAGGTCCTGATTGGCCACTGGCTTCTTGCCCGACGTTATCCAGCCATTATTGCTCCAATTCTGCAGCCAGCCCTTCTCGATCGCGTTCACCAGGTAG
>CAZDND010000002.1:24130-32059 GCA_964506825.1 uncultured Syntrophothermus sp. | reverse complement strand
CGCTGTCAGAGTATACTTTTACCTGCCAATTCCTGACTGCGAGGGCCTTGAGCCCCTCCACTACCGCCGTCAGTTCCATCCGCTGGTTGGTGGTAGCAGCCTCTGCTCCTGATATTTCCTTGATTTTGTCCTTGTAAAGGAGTACGGCTGCCCACCCTCCAATACCTGGGTTTCCTGAACAGGCTCCATCGGCATAAATCTCCACCACCCTACTGGTTGAATCATTCATTGTTTATTCTCCCGCCATTTCATATCCGATCCGGGGCACTTCATCCAGGGCCATGATGTGCCAGTCGCATTCCGGCACGGTCCATGACTGATGGGGGGCAAACCAGGCCGCCTTCAATCCAGCCCTTTTGGCCCCGATGATATCGGTCAGCGGATCGTCCCCCACATGAATAGCGGTATCGCCAACCCTCCCCAACTGCTCAAGGGTATGGGTAAAAATCGCTGGATTGGGTTTTGCTAATCCCGTCTCATTAGAAAATACGACCGTCTTGAAGAGATCCAGAATGCCTTCGCTTTTCATGAATTTTCTCAGAATTATGCCCGGAGTTGCCCCGGTATTGCATATTACGGCCAGGTCATATTTCCCCTCGAGTTCGGCCAGGGTTTCACGGGCCCCCGTCATCAGAGGGGGCGGCACCTTCTCTAAAACCGAGGTTATCACCTCATACATATCGTCCCAAATCTGCCCGCTGAGCGGCAAGTCCAGGGAACCCATCAGCAGATTCAGCTGACCATGGGGTCCCATATCCCTTCCGTGAGCCCGCTGCTCATAGCTGGCCCCGGACCAGCTATATTGAAGCCCCTGCACAATCTGTTGTTTTCCGCGGTCCTGTCCATGCCGCTCCAGCACCCTCTGGATACCCTCCATGCGGATCTTCCCTATGCTGGCGCCATCTTGTATTAAAAACAAAGTGTTCCAAAAATCAAAGGTGATGACTTTAACCATAGCGGCACCCCCTATTGAATGGTATCGTTTCTTCAGCCATTATAACTGCAATCTGAGCACTTGGGCTTTCGCAGTCTTTTTACCTTACTATCTCACTGAATTCGCTGCAGTTCCCCGGCATTCCTTTAACCATCACCAAGTGAAGCGCGCAATCAAAAGCAGGAGTTGCATCCCAGCCGTTCCGATATCAGTAGGCCGCCAGTAGCACTCCTGCACTTAACCATTCCAAATGACAGCCGCTGCCTAAATACCTTCGGCAATCTTTTTGTCAGCTTTATCAGACTCGCCCACAAAGGATGCCACATCCCCATCAGCCAGCGCCTGCCCCTCTGCCTGGCGCTCCTGATTGATCTTGCGTGCGATATCCTTCTGCTTGTTATCGGTGGAATAGAAACCGCTTCCCTTAAATATGATGGCCACGTTCTTACTGATCAAACGGTTGACAGGTGCCCCGCATTCCGGACAAATATCCAACGGCGGCGCTGATATCTTCTGAAATACGTCAAACCGTCCGCATTTGGGGCATTCATAGTCATAAGTGGGCATTGAGGCTATCTCCTTTCAAAAAAAGCGCTGCGTAAAACCCAGTATCTACAGCCCGAGTTTTCCGCAACCCTATGACCCTTTTTGCACTTACTAATTTTCAAATCATTGGCCTCTGATGTCAAGTTTTTTCTATATCTGCCGGTCTGCTAGGCCAGCTTTAAAAATACCAGAGCCACCATAATGCCATTCCATATGCCATGGGCCAACCATGGAGCATATATAGTACGGGACCTCTCATAAATGTAACACAGTACCATTCCCCCCAGAGCCAAAGGAACCATGCGAGCCACATCCCAATGCATCATCCCAAATAGCAGTCCGGATATAATTATGCCTCCAGCTACTCCCAAGCGATCCCGGATCACCGGATAAACCATGCCCCGGAAAAACACCTCTTCAACCAGGGGGGCCAAAACCGAACCTACCACCAGCATCACTACCAACTCGTCAACGCTGCCCACATCCCGCAGAACTGCTTCAAATGGCTGGGGCTGCATTTCGGGCACCAGAAGCTTGATAATGGCTCCGATGGTCATCACCGCCGCAAACAATCCCAACCCGCCCCCCAGACCCCAAACCAGGATTTTTTTCAGCCCCCTGTATCCGAATCCTACCTTGGATAATCCCGCACGAACGGAAACCAATACCACCCCAATCGCCAGCGCAAAGAAGGTAAAATACAGGATATATTCCAGGACAAAACCCACCACCGGCGTGGTTCTCAATAGGCCTTCCTGAACCATATATGACCATAAATCGGGGCCGTAGCTGGCCCATAAGATTTGCATACCCAAGACCGCAACCGGAATGAGCAAAATGTGCAGCCATCCCCAAGGGGGATTCTCTCCCGGAAATTTCAACCCATTAACCCCTTTCGATAAATAAGCCGGGGCGGTTAACCTGGATGCCCGCTCACCGTCACTTACAACCTGCCCAATCCCGCCGATTGCGGGAGCATAACCCGATAATTACTCGCGTATATCCAGGATCAGATACCAGATTCCCTGGATACAACTTTCATTAGATAAGCAAGGAACTCTTCCCTGAGATCCTGACGCCTGAGGGCGGTTTCCACCGTTGCTTCCAGGAATCCTTGCTTATTGCCCACATCATACCTCTCCCCTTCGAAATTGTAGGCGTACATGGCTTCTGCCTGCGCCAGTTCTCCTAATGCGTCGGTAAGCTGGATTTCTCCTCCCTTGCCTGGTTTGGTCGCGGCCAGGATATCAAAAATTGCAGGAGTGATAATATATCGCCCCAATATTCCCATGTTGGACGGGGCTTCTCCCACATTCGGCTTTTCCACCAGATGATCTACGGTATACACCCGGTCGGCGATCTGCTTTCCATCTACGATACCGTACTTGTCAACCGTGTTCCAGGGAACCTCCTGGACCCCAAGGATGGAAGTATTATACAGGTCATAACACTCAATCAACTGCTTCAAGCACGGCCGCTGATCATTATAGACAATATCATCTCCCAGAAGCACCGCAAATGGTTCCTGCCCGACGAAGGTCCTGGCGCAGTACACAGCATGACCCAACCCCATAGTGTCCTTTTGTCTTATATAATGGATATCCACCATTTCCGACACTCCCCGGACAATCTCCAGCAGGTCATAATTCTGCTTCTTTTCAAGGACCATCTCCAATTCTACAGACCGGTCGAAATGATCCTCGATGGACCGTTTGCTTTTGCCGGTAATTATTAGAATCTCCTCGATTCCAGAGGCAACCGCTTCTTCCATGATGTATTGAATAGTCGGCTTGTCCACGATAGGCAGCATTTCTTTGGGCATCGCCTTGGTTGCCGGCAGAAACCGGGTCCCCCACCCCGCAGCAGGTATGACCGCTTTACGGACTCTCATTTACAACCCCCCACAATCCCATCTTGCTGATTATTGTATCCATTCGGGTGGCTTAAGTGCCATCGCCATGCATCGGCGATTATCATTTCAATCGAACTGGACCGTGGCTTCCATCCCAGAACATCCTGGGCCTTAAGCGGTGAAGCAACCAGGATGGCAGGGTCTCCCAGCCTCCGTCCTTTGACCTGGTCAGGTATCGGATGGCTGGTGACCTTCCGGGCAGTCTCGATCACCTGCTTTACCGAGCATCCGCTGCCGTTGCCCAGGTTAAAGATATCACTACTGTTGCTGTTTCTCAAATATTCCAGCGCCAGGTGATGAGCGTCGGCCAGATCCATAACGTGAATATAATCTCGGATGCAAGTCCCGTCGGGGGTTGGATAATCATCCCCGAATATGGAGATGGTATCCCTTTTCCCCAGAGGAACCTGGAGAATCAAAGGTATCAAATGGGTTTCGGGATTATGGTCTTCGCCCATCGATCCCTCGACGTGGGCTCCAGCGGCATTAAAGTAACGCAGAGACACATATTTGATCCCATAGGCCAGGTCGAACCATTTCATCATCTTTTCCATTGCGAGCTTGGTTTCACCATAGGTGTTGACCGGTTCCGTCCGGTCTGCTTCGAAGATGGGTACTCGGTCCGGTTCTCCGTAGACTGCGGCGGTGGATGAAAACACGATTTTATTAATTTGGTTTTTTCTCATTACATCCAGGAGACACAGCATACCATACACATTATTGTGATAGAAGTGACTTGGATCGACCATGCTCTCTCCAACCAGGGAGTTGGCCGCAAAATGTATCACTGCCTCGATGTCATGTTTCTTAAAAATCTGATCCAATTGCTCATGGTCTCTAATATCTATTTCATACAGAAGGCTTTCCCGTACAGATTCCCGGTGACCAGTCCGCAAATTATCAGCTATTACGATATCTTCTCTGAGTGCCCTAAAATGGGCAGCGGTATGGGAACCAATGTAACCCGCCCCACCGGTTATCAGTATCGACACAGTCGACAGCGCCTCCATTTCAGTAGTTTAATGCCAATGATCCCGACCCGGGCATCCTGTATCCCGTGTGGTTGGCTGCTTTTTCCATCTTCTGTACTATTCTACCCCATCAATCCATCTAAGTTAAGCCGTCTCGAGGTATCTGCCCCGGTTGGTAATGCCCGGATATCAATCCAGTGGGACGTTTTTATACACCCCATGGTCATCTGCCATTAATAACCATATCTTGGATTCTGTTGGCATTAGGGGTATTTGGCCCTTGATTCCGCAGAGCCGGAGTGTTTAACTGTTAGTGTCATGATGGTTCTAATCTATGAACGGAGTACTCTGAAATGAAAATCGTTTTCATTGTATTGGCCTTGTCGTTGCTGCTGATTTATTCTCCATATCTGCTAGGCATGTTCAGAGGTCAGGTGGAGATCTTCGAACAGCGCCTTCAGGCTGAGCTGGCCACCGTCTTGAAGCTGGGACTTGAACACCCGTGGCGAACCATGCTGCCTCTATTGGTGGTCGGGCTCCTTTTCGAGGCTGGATATTTCTGGTCTGCCTTAATAGCAGTGGGATTAACCGGATACACTACGTTAACCATTTATTGCATCATTTTTGAGATCTATCATATTGGCAGAGCGGCGTTAAATCTGCTCCGGTTCATGAAGGGTACGATTAAATCCGAAGAGTTCGTTATTTGGAGACTTGAACGGACTGCCGCCCTGCTTCTGTCTTTGCACGCCTTGGTTGGACTGATCCTCACCGTGGCGGCCTTCTAAATCTGCAGCCCTTCTGCCGTCAGCGTCGATTCCGTTCCCAGTTGCCGGTTAAGGTTTTGGAGGTGTGTCAGCAACTCATCGGATTCCAATCCCTGCATCAGGTAGGGCTGGCTCTGCTCAATGAAAACCGGTTGGACCACAACTGCACCCACCCGGTCCCTTGTCAGTTCCAGCTGCAGCATCAACCCCTGCCGGGTTTTTACGGATTGGTTCTGATCGAAAATGAAATTTCCCAGGCTGTAGGCAATTAGACTCCCCTGATACTTCTCCAATCCTTGAATGACGTGGGGGTGATGACCCAGGATAACATCAGCTCCGCCCTCCACCAGCGCCCGGGCCAAATCTCTTTGCGATGGGTCAGGTATCACATTATATTCGGTTCCCCAGTGGAGCGATAATATCGAGATGTCGACCTGCGGTTTCAAAAGAGCAAGATCCTCCAGGATTAGATCCTGCTGCAGAGGCACGACCCCGCTCTGCCCTGCGGTAGCCTGAAAGGCCCTGCGGTATTGAGCATCAAAATAGATGTCTGCATAGATCGTGTAGGCCAAAAATCCCACCTTGATACCATTTTTTTCAATGATGACCGGTTTCCTGGCTTCGGCGATGTTGGTTCCGCCGCCCACGGGTTCTATCCCCACCCGGCGCAGTGATTCCATGGTGTCCAGGAAGGCCGGCTCATCATAATCAAAGGAATGGTTGTTGCCCAGACTGAGCACATCAAATCCCGCATCATCCAATCTGAAGGCCATTTCGGGACGTGCCCGAAACTGTATCCCCTTGCCGGGCATAGGGGTGCCACGGTCTGAGAGAGGTGATTCCAAATTGCCAAAGGTTATATCCGCAGCCCTGAGATAAGGAGCTACCTTCTCGAAAGGATAATTGTCCCCATTAGCCCTCATTAACCTATCCACCTTGCGGGCCAGCATAACATCCCCTACCGCCAGCAGCGACACATTGTACGAAGGCTCCTTGACCACCACCGGGGGCGGAACCTTTGCCGTATCTCGATTTATCCATCTCTGGATATCATCGCATCCGGAAAGGCAAAGAATTATTCCCATTACCGCCATAATCGCGAGTATCTTCTTAACGATCCTTCCCCACCCTTCCAAGATTGCCAATCGTGAATAGGATTATGTACAACGGGGCCAATAAATAGAGTATGAGAAATGAAACCGGGAATCCGCTCAGTTTTATGACCGGCAACATCGACAGCAACGGCACATACTGAGTGTGCCACATCTGGAGGACAAAATCCCAAAATGAGGTCAGGGGTCCATAATGATACCAGCTCCATAGTGCCAGGGTTTCCGATATCAGACCCGGCAGCTGCCCCAGAATCAAAGATCCTATCCATGCCTGGACATTCCCGGCTTGCGCTGCCAGCCGTCTGTTCATCATATAGGTTACGGATATAAATACCAAGCTGGCCCCAATATCCAACCCTGGAAAATACATGGTCAGCCACACGCATATTGCGCTCAGGAGATTAAAAGCCATGATCCCCAGGCCATTTCTCACCATACCCCGCCGGCCTCCTCAATGACCTCTGCCCTGGGACTCCGGTAGATTGAGTCAGGGGTTATCCAAAGATCCTGCTGACTGTCCAGATCATACCCCAGTTTATGGTATGGCTCCCAGACAATCTTGCTGCAGTTCCAGAGACGCATCCCAGGCTTGAAGGCTAACGAATAAAATACCTTCCCCTCATATCTGCTGACTTCTTCCACCGCCTGCAGCCTCTCTGAATATGGCGCATCCACCCGCAGGATAGCGGCCCGGTCATAGCTGCGAAAATCTGAGACCCTCATGCGGCTGACTCCCAGGCTGAGCCAACCCTGCCAGGCCCACCCTTCACCCTCATAGATTGCCGCATGGGTAAATTCACCATAGGTGGCTCCCGGTTTCCCTCCCAGAATAATGTCGCCTGGCATCAACTTGTCCATACTCAGATCGTTGCCAATTCCGGAGGCCGTACCCGGTCCTATAAGTCCCTGGGTCATTGCCTTTACCCCTCGTCCTACCAATCTCTCGGAAACATTCTGCCATGTATAGCCGTTCGATATCAGGACAATAAACGCCAGCAAGACATCCAGGACCAAAATGGCCAGGATAACCTTCGCCCACCATCGTCGCTGGCCGGTTACTTCTGTTCTATCCACAAACCAACCCTCCGTAGATATCCTCATATGCCTTGGTTTGAAGGTCGTTATCACTAATTGGTTCTGAGATACAAAAAATCCCCCTGGATTTCCATGTGGGGTATCTGGCTTTTCTATAACGATTGGGGTCACGAAAAGAACTCCGGCAGCCCACCCTGGGTCATTTTGAAGAGTGAGCGTGCCCGGGTCCCAGATTTCTAATGACCTTGGTGTAAGAGGTACCATCGATCTCTGCCGCTCTTACACGACTCCTTCCGCTGGGCAGAATTCTTATCAACTACATCCCTGATCTGTTCCAACGCTGCCTAAGCCCGGACCCGGAGCCTCTTGACTGCCATGTCCAACCCCTCAACGGTCAATTCAAACATGGGGAAAATACTATTAACCATGGTAATAGTATCTGAGCCCTCAGTTATAGCCCAGTAGCGGGCCGGAATCGGATTAAGCCATATTGAAGCCTCGAAGCGGCGCTTGATTTTCCTCATCCATTCAATGCCTGTCTCTTCATTGTACAGATTCCAATAACATATCCCGCCTTTGTCCGTCATCTCGGTTGGAGCCATGCTGGCATCCCCCACCAGCAGCACCCGATAATCGCGGTCCAAGGTGCGCA
>CAZDND010000002.1:0-24120 GCA_964506825.1 uncultured Syntrophothermus sp. | reverse complement strand
TGGCCGGCACCGCGGATCCAGATACAGCAGATCGTAGATGGCATTGTGGAAATAATATACCTGGAGATCCTTGAAGTGTTTGGATTTGTTGGCGGCTGCAAACAATTGATTGCACAGCCGGGTATAGGGAAACATAGAGCCCCCGGAATCCATCAGCAATAAAACTTTAATGGCATTTTCCCGGGGTCTTTCCCACACAATTTCCAGTCGGCCGGCATTCTTGCTGGTAGCCTGCACCGTGCCTTCCAGATCCAGCTCTGTACGCGCCCCCTCCAGACGGGTAGTAAACTGCCGGAGTTTACGCAGTGCCAATTGGAACTGTCGGGTGTCGATAACTGTGTCATTCCTGAAGTCGCGGAAGTTTCTTTCCCCGGCAACTTTAACCGCTGAATGGCTGCGAGATTCGCCGCCGATGCGTATTCCGCCCGGATGATATCCCGAATGACCAAAGGGCGATGTTCCTCCCGTTCCGACCCAATGACTGCCCCCGTCATGTTGCTCCGTCTGTTCCGCCAACCGCTCTTCCAGCATCTTTTTCAGGGTATCCAGATCCAATTGCTTATGGTTGCGCCGCATTTCGTCGGTGATAACCATATCCGGCAGATTCTTGTCCAACCATTTCCAGATAGTCTCGGGCAGTTCCTCTGGAGTTTCGATTCCCTCGAAATAATGGGCAAACGCCAGGTCGAACCGGTCATAATGGGCTTCAGTCTTGACCAGAACCGCCCGGGATAAGTGATAAAACCCTGTAAGACTAGCCCCAGCCAATCCCATCTCCAATGCTTCCAGCAGAGCATACCATTCATTCATGGAAACCGGTACGCCGTTAGCCTTCAAGATATAATAGAATTCAGTAAACATGCGATTCACCGAAACTGCGCCGCCCCAAGGTAAGCCGACGGCGATTCGTTCCTTTCCTTGCCATATTCGCCGGACTATCCAACCTTAAACGCCTGTCTATGGGCGCTTCTGGACTGCGGGCGGTTTTCCAGATGCCATAAAAGCATGTCCAGGTCCTGGTTCTTCTTGAGCAGTACCCCCAGAAACGGCAACTCATCCCCCAAACGCTTCGGATTTATACCCCCGACTACCAACGCCTGCAACCAGTCCAGCAGCTCACTGGTACTGGGTTTTTTTTGAAATTCCGGGATGGTACGGAGCCAGTAGAAAGCCTCCATGCACTGGTCCATCAACTTTCTCTCCAAATCAGGGAAATGAACTTTAATGATGTCCTTCATACCCGCCGGCTCGGGAAAAGCAATGTAATGAAATATACAACGCCGCAGAAACGCATCCGGCAACTCTTTTTCAGCGTTACTGGTTATAATTACTATAGGTCGGTTGCGGGCCGATACCGTTTCCTTGGTTTCCGGAATATAGAAGCTCATCTGGTCCAATTCCCACAAAAGGTCGTTGGGAAATTCCATATCGGCTTTATCTATCTCATCTATCAGCAACACCACCTGCTTTTCCGCGACGAAGGACTCTCCCAGCTTTCCCAGCTTGATGTATTGAGCTATGTTGCTGACATCGTGATCTCCAAACTGGCTGTCATACAGCCGCTGGACCGTGTCATACATGTAAAGTCCCTCTTGGGCCTTGGTAGTCGACTTGATATTCCAAACCAACAGGTCTTTGCCCAGCCCATCGGCGATACTTTCCGCCAGCATCGTCTTGCCTGTCCCAGGTTCGCCCTTGATCAACAGAGGCTTCTGCAAAGCAATCGATATATTTACAGCGTTGCGGAGTTCATCGGATACTATGTAGTTGGCTGAACCGCTGTAGCCTCCAAACTCATTTCTCACCTAAAATTCCCCCAATTCTTTTTCAGCGTATTTTACGTCAAAAGATTATCAATTTTCACCCTTATAGTCAATCTTCCCGATGGAATTCGAAATAGTATGTTATCGGCAACCGCCATTTCTTCCTCTTTCTGGCTTGCGTTGCCCCAATCAAAAATATATACTCTCAATATATAAAGATGCTGACTTCGGGCCTCGTTTCGGACTCAGCAGACTAAAAAACATCCCCTGAAGACCATTGGAAACCCACCGCCCCCCCAGGCAGGGTTTCTCTTTTTTATGCCTGGCGGGGGTAATATCTGATTAGTGGACTGGTGCTCTTAAGGATTTTCCCCTGCCTTACCAGATGTTCCAGGTAGGCCCGCGTATCACCCCAGGATACCCTCATTTCATGATGACTTCTGGCACCCACGCCTAATGCTCTGCAGATCTCTGGCAAGGTCATGGCCTCCGACACCATGTTCGCGGCCTTGCCGATTCGCTTGTCATGTTCGTTTTCCACTTCCCGTAATCGCCCGCTGGCATCTGAGATGAATGCTCCATGCCCGGCACATACATCCGCAACGCCCCTGGCAACTATGCTTTGAAGGGATTGAAGGTGTTCCCCCAAAGGATCTTCCGGAGACAAGTAGGGCCATTCGCTTATTTGAGAGACCCGATCGGAGCATAGTACGTCGCCGGAAAATAGCCTTCGATGCTCCTGCCCCAAGAAGACCACGTGCCCAGCGGTATGCCCTGGAGCAGCCAGTATCTCGTAGACATCGTCTCCCAAACGAAAACTCTCTCCGACGGGCATGGGTTGTACTACCGGAAACGGTTCCATGAATGGTTTCAACATCTTGATTTCCCGGACCAGTGATCCCGGTATATCATCGGATATCCCATAAGGTCTCATGACCTCACTTAATCGCTGGAGGTGTTCCTCTTCAGGCATGTGAAAGTACTCATTGGCTGCACTGTCCTCCTCACTCAGCAGTACTTCTGCATCAGATTGCTGCTGCAGCCATCCTGCCAATCCGAAGTGATCCAGGTGGTTATGGGTCAGGTAAATTGTTCTGATTTGTTTGAAATTTATGCCGGCCCTTTTTAAGGCTTCCGCCCATAGCGCCTGGTTCGCGGAAGTGTTGGTCCCCGCATCGATAACGGTCCATCCGCCATCGCCTTCCCCAAAATAACAGTGGGTGTCCCCCGTTGGCAGGACTGTGGGGATCGTGATTCTGTAGACTCCGTTATTGGTCATATGCTGCACGTACTTCATCTCCCCCCACCCGCATAGGGACGGTTCCTGTCATCCGTCCCGCAAGTTCTACTGCCTGGCATAGCCCCAAACCGCCTTTTCGGCCATGATCCGCGCCCGATCACGATACTCAGGATGCTTCGCAATGTCCTTGCGGGAATTCAACATCGGCAAAACCAGGTCATATACCTCAGCGAATCCCCAACTCTTTAGAAACGTAGCGTACCTGTCCGCCACATTGCGCCCAAGCTTGATGTTCTCCTGCCCCTGAGGGATCACAAACAAAACCGTCTTTCCGGGAAGAACCCTGGGGGTATATATCCGGTCCCAGAAGGCAAAACACCGGTCAAGGAACATCTTGAATTGCCCGGTCACATCCCATAGATAGACCGGGCTGGCCAGCAGCACCACCTGGCTGGCTTGAATGGAATCGTACACCCCCGTCATGTCATCCTTCTGGATGCAATAATCGGTCTTGTTCTTGCAGGTCATGCAACCTTGGCAGCCCTTAAAATCCATGTTATTCAAATGGAATCTTTCGGTCTCCCAACCGCTTTCCTGAAATACATCCAGCATCGTATCGATTAGCGCGGCAGTGTTACCATTCTCCCTGGGACTGCCGCTAATGCAGACCATCCTCATGTGATCAACTCCTTTTAGCTTCAGACTCGTCTGACAATAATAGTAGCATAAACAGGTGCATATCTGGCATTACGCCTCTATGGCCCTTCTGGCTCACCTTCTGCGGCTTGCATCTGGGCGCCAATATCTTCCAGAACAATTTCAGTAAACATCAAAGCCCCTGCCTGGTTTAGATGATCGGAATTCATGAACAATTCCGGGGAACGGCGGAACCTTTCGTCGAAGGCGTAGTCGAGATAAAGAATGCCTTTAGAATTAGCGAATTGTCGGACGGATTGGTCAAACGCCCTCAGAAAATCCTGGGGATAATGCCGGGAGTACTCATCCAAATAGGGAGTTGTGATCAATACCGGGACGAAGCCGTTGGTTCGGCAGATTTCCATGATTCTCTCCAAGGCGTTGGCATTCTCTTGCTCCCACCAGGAATAATCATCATTCCGCCCGATAAATTTCCAGTGCCGCTTCCATGCCCGAAGGCCCTGTGCTTCCAGGGTCTCCTTGTCCATACCGGCCACAGACCCAGTGTTGCCCGCCCTGGGAACCGCTTGTTGACCGCTGCCTCGCACGTCGCTGACAATATTATCCGGAGATCTGGTCAGGATCCAAAAGTTTCTCACCAGGAACCCATACCGGGCATCATACCTCCTGATATGCTCCGCATCCAGGAAGGTATAATAACGGGCATTCTGGCTTACGAAGTCATCCTTTTCCAGCTCATCCCAATAAACCGAAAAATATGATAAAGGAATGATAATGGTCGCTCCCCTGGCAATATTTTCCTGATAGAAGTCGAGTATATTGGCATCATAGGTCAAGGACTGTGCTGCCAAAGCAAAGTTGAATGCAACCGGGTCCAGGTTGTCATAACTGAAGCCCCGCGCTCCGTGAGAACTGCCCAGATTAGCTATTTGGATTTGTTGCGGCACCTTTTCGAATTTCAGGGTATCCTGATGAGCCAGGACGTTTCGATAGATGTTGGAATGCAGACAATAATTATTGATAAGCAGCAAGCTGCCGATTACCAAACCGAATAACAGGATTGCGCGTACCAGGAATCGTTTCATGCCCCATCCTCCTAGAATTGAGCGTATATGAAGTCAGCGGGAACTCCCTTGCTGCTGAAAAGAATCAAGTAGAGGACAAAAAACACATAGATAGTCCACCTGAATGCCAGTGGTTTATTGGACAACAGATCTATGGCATCTCGCTTCAATTGAATATAGTCCACAAATGCCAGGACGATTATCGGCCCGGAAAGCAACCCCAGCTCGTACTTGTCCATGCCCAGGCTTTTGCTGCCCATGGCAACATATTCTTTGACCGCCCCGATGCCATCCAACATATGCCCGTAGATGTACAAAGCATCCCCGATTTGATTGGCCCGGAAGAAGACCCAGGCTAAAGCAACCAGGGTGAAGGTGGTGGCCGCTCGCACCCAAAAGACCAGCGGATGGCTCTCTGACAATCCGATTTTGTGATACAAGCCCTTTTTCCACCCTCTGCTCATGGTGGCTATAACCAGTAATAGCCCGTGCATTCCACCCCAGGCAACAAAAGTCCAGTTGGCTCCATGCCACAAGCCGCTGAGCAGGAAGGTGGTCATCAGGTTGCCATACTGCCTGAGCTTGCTCACCCTGCTTCCTCCCAAAGGAATATAAACATAATCCCTGAACCAGGTGGACAGGGATATATGCCAACGCCGCCAGAATTCCTGGACCGACAAAGAAAAATACGGGCTGTCGAAGTTTCGCATGGCGTTGATTCCCAGCATCTTCGACACCCCGTTGGCGATGTCGGTATATCCTGAGAAATCGCAGTAGATTTGGATGGTAAAAAACACTGCGGCGGCCAGCAGCGAAAATCCGCTGTAATCATATACATTATCAAACACCCGGTTGACATAAATGCTCAGATTATCTGCGATAACCAGCTTTTTAAAAAACCCCCAGGCGGTCAGTTTCAATCCATAGGCAGCCAAATGCTCGTCAAAATGACTTTCTGCCCGGAACTGCCTGATCAGATTCTGAGCCCGGTCTATCGGACCGGCTATTAACTGGGGAAAGAAAGAAACGAACAGGGCATAATAGCCTAAATGTTTTTCCGCCGGTATAGTCCCCCGGTAAACGTCAATCACATAGCTGACGGTTTTGAAAACATAAAACGATACCCCCACCGGCATCATCAGCCTCAAGGTCAAGTCGCCGATCGGCATACCGAATAACTGCAGCAGACTGCTGAGGCTGGTGCTGAAGAAATTGAAATACTTGAAGACAAACAATAAGCCTAAGCAACTGACAACCGCTGCTGCCATCAATCGCTTTTTTCGGCGGGTGTCCTGTGTGCCCTCGACGGCTCTCGCACAGGAATAGGATATCAGGGTGGTAACCATCAGCCAGGTAATCAGCTGAACACCCCAGCTAACATAAAAATAACCGCTGGCTGCCAGCAGCAGAATCCACCGCCACCGATGGGGCAGCATCCAATGGAGCAGAAATATGACCGTAAAAAATGTGGCAAAGGCCACGGAATTGAATAGCAACTGAAATCCTCCGGATCATCGGATATCATTATTTTCCCAACGGCGATGGCACCAACTATCTATTTTGACATCACTGCAATCAATCCTGCTATTTACCTGTCAGGAAAAAGAAAACCCGGGAGGTGAATCCCGGGTTTTATCAAGTAGATTGATGATGGACCGCCAACCAATTAATAACTTTCTCCGTGGAGGGAGATGTCCAGTCCTACTTCTTCTTCCTCTTCACTGACCCTAATGGGTATGAATATGGAAATCGCCTTCAGAATTAGTAGGGTTGCCCCACCCGCATAGATCCAGGTGGCTATAACCGCCACCATCTGAACTCCTAGCAGATGCCAGTTTCCATAGATCAGTCCATCTACTCCGGCCGGATTTACCGCCGCGGAGGCAAATATTCCGGTCGTAATAGCTCCCAGGGTCCCCCCTACGCCATGGATCCCAAAAGCATCCAAGGCATCATCGTATCCCAGCTTTGCCTTGAGCCGGCTAACCGCAAAATAGCAGACCGGAGAAACTATCAATCCCATAAATATTGCGGCTACCGGACCCACAAACCCGGCAGCGGGTGTAATAACCACTAAACCTGCTACCGCGCCGCTGACTGCTCCCAGGGTGGTCGGTTTGCCGTGATCCAGCCATTCAGCCGCAATCCAGGACAGGGCTGCGGCGGCCGCAGCAGTATTTGTCACCAGCAGGGCACTGGCCGCCAAGCCATTGGCCGCCAAAGCGCTGCCGCCGTTAAATCCGAACCATCCAAACCATAGCAGCCCGGCACCCAGAACTGTCAAGGGCAAATTATGTGACGGCATCGGTTTCTGCCCATAACCAAGCCGCTTGCCAATGAACAGAGCCGCTACCAAACCGCTCACCCCAGAGCTGATGTGAACCACTGTACCTCCTGCAAAATCCAAAGCTCCCAATCCCAGCAGCCATCCGCCTGATCCCCACACCCAGTGTGCGATCGGATCATAAACAATGGTGGTCCATATCAGGATGAAGATCAAAAAAGCCGAAAATCTCATCCTTTCAGCAAACGCTCCTGTGATCAGCGCCGCGGTAATAATTGCAAACATCAATTGGAAGGCCGCAAATGCCACGTGCGGAATGGTCACCGCATAGGTGGAGCTGGCCTCCTGACCTACTCCCTGCAGTCCAATCCAATCCAAACTGCCTACCACACTACCGATATCCGGTCCAAATGACAATGAGTAACCGAAAAGCACCCACTGAACTGAGATCACCGCCATAACGATAAAAGATTGCATCAAGATGCTGAGTACATTCTTTCTCCTGGCCATTCCGCCATAGAACAGGGCCAGACCCGGGGTCATCAACAGCACCAGGGCCGCACAAATGAGTATAAAGGCTGTATCCCCTCCATTTATGCCGGGAGCCTCCGCTGCCATCGCTGATAGCGGATGCGAAAGCCATATCCCCAAGGTAGCTAATATGGTCAGAAGCCGATTTCTTGTTTTCATAAAAAAACCCCCTTATATTCTGGTACAATCCCCTGCATCTGACCGCCGGACCGCCCTCCTGGCTTTCCGATGGCATTACAGGAAACGAAAAAAGACGCTCTGCGGTCATCTCCTGGATGATCTTCGAGCGTCTTTGCTCTGATGGCTTGCCCCATCATTTTGGATGCTATTGTCTATAGTGCATCATCGCCCCGTTCACCGGTGCTGATGCGGAAGATTTCCTCCACCTGGTAGACAAAAATCTTCCCGTCTCCAGCTTTGCCGGTTTGGCATACCTTGACTATCAAATCGACTATCCTTTCCAGCCAGTGATCCCTGCAGATGATTTCCACCTTCACCTTGGGAAACAGGTCTACTAACTCCTCCTGCCCCCGTTTATACTGTTTCTGATCCATCTGCAGGCCCCGACCCGCCACATCATAAACCGTTATACCCCGGATCTTGATCTCGGCAAGAGCTGCCTTCAGTTCCTCAAGTTTATTAGGTCTGATAATGGCCTCGATCTTTTTCATAAAACCCACCTCCAAAATTTCTCGAACCAGCCAAACCTGGCCCATTCTCTGAATTTATAAAAAAATGACTTCTCCCCTGGTCAGAAAGAGCGTCATTGCTGCTTTTCATCGGTTGGCATGTAAAGAGGGCTTTTCTTACTCGGCCACATCCCCTTGACCCAACTGTCTTAGGTGCCAACATACATAGTCCCGTATGGTCGGAGACCGGAAGCGCTGAGCTTGATAAATCCTGGACGGAGAATGGCTTCTGAGTCATAACCGAAATAATCAGCGAAGCGTTCGGCATAGTAGCGGATCAATTCCAGGTCTTCGGCCGTCGGTTTGGAAGCCGCCACTCCGGCACCGGCACTATCCTCGTAAGTATCGGCATTAACATAAATGGCACCCCCGTGCATTCCTACGCCGCATTGGCGCCCGGTCGCCGTCGTATCCGCGCCGATGCCCAACACGATTATATTTCCCGCGGCC
This sequence comes from uncultured Syntrophothermus sp., assembly GCA_964506825.1. GTDB lineage: Bacteria > Bacillota > Syntrophomonadia > Syntrophomonadales > DTU052 > JAAYDA01. The sequence goes on along the minus strand of CAZDND010000002.1, from coordinate 15,442 downwards.
ATATATTCTCCCAGAAAATCCCCAGCAGTTCCCCCAATCACAATAGTCGGCACTTTACCCCCCAGACCCTTAAGGTGAATCCCGGTCCGTGAACCAACATCACCCTTGATAAAGATTTCTCCCCCGCTCATGCCGTAACCCAGAATATCGCCCGCTCGGCCTTCGACCACCATGGACCCGTAATTCATGGTATTGGCCGCACAATCCTGGACGTTGCCCTTGACCCGGATTTCCGGTCCGGCCATGTAGGCCCCCAGATTGTTGCCGCCCGTGCCGGTAATTTCCAGGGTAATGGATCCAGTCATCCCGCAGGCAATGTAGCGATGTCCGTTGACGTTTTCCAGGGAGATGTGATCCTCCCCGCTCGCCACCAGCTCGCGCATCAGCGCATTAAGCTTCCGGTAATCCATCTGCTTGGCGTCAATTGTGTACATTGCCTTCCCCCCTTGCCAATAGCGTTTCCAGCTCGATCACTTCCAGCCGTTCCCTCAGCAATTCACTCTCACAGCCATCCGCCAGGGTTCCTTCCCTGATCAGCCTGGTCAAAATCCCCATCTTATCATTGTTATTAACAGCTATCATGCCGGTCAGTCGTCCATCCTCCATCACTACTTTTCTATAGGCCGAAGGGTGTTTCCAAAAAGCCCTTAGCCCGTCGTCCTTGGATTTCCCGGCGGACATGATCGTCACCCCCATCAGGGTGGTGGAATTCAGTGCCAGGGATCCCCGGTACTCCCGGCTGCTTCCGGCCATATTGAGGCCGGCGGTTATCCCCTGCTCCAGTGCCACTGGCAGCAGAGGTACGACTCTTTTTTCAAAACTGAGCAGATCCCTTCCCTGGCAGACATCTCCCGCGGCATAAATGCTGGCACAGTTGGTCTGTTGGTGCCGGTCGACCAGGATTCCAATGTCCGTTTCGATGCCCGCCTGGCGAGCCAGAACCAGATTCGGCTGAACTCCGGCAGCTACTACCACCAGGTCGCAGGGCAGGCGTTCACCGCTGTTCAGAGAAACCATATCTACCTGCAAACTCCCTTCCAAACCAGTCACCGCCACCCCCAGGCGAAAATCGACCCCATTCTTCTCCAGTTGTTCCTGGACTATATAGCTGGCCGGCAGATCCAGAGTGGCTGGCAGCACCCCTTCCGCCAGGTCCACTACGGTCGACGATACCCCCAGAGAATGAAGTGCTTCGGCTGCTTTTAACCCCACCAGTCCCGCACCGATGATAACTGCCCGCATTCCTGACCGCGCCAACTTCTTGATTCTGTGCACATCTTCCAGGGTGTAAAATCCCACTACATTGGTGCGTTTCTTAGCCAGCTTGTCCAATAGCACCGGGGAACCGCCCACTGCCAGCAAAAGGCGATCCCACTCGATAACTCGGCCATCTTCCATGATGACCCTGCCACTTGGATCAACACCAGCCGCCGAACCGTAAACAACTTTCACCCCATGGCCTTGATATAAAGAATCGGGGCGAAAACTTAATTGGTCCATACCAATCTTCCCGGCAAGGTAGTAAGAAATAAGAGGCCTGGAGTAAAAGGCTGGCGTCTCCCCGCTCACTACCGTAATAGAACCGTCACTGTCGACTTGTCTGATGCCTTCAATGGCTCCGGTGGCAGCGATCGAACCGCCAATGATAACATATTGCATCACCCTACCCCCTTTCTCTATCCCTACAGTTCTCTCTCAATATCAATGTCCCGGCTGAAAATGAGCTCCTTAACCAATACCAAGGCCTCATTCGGGCACATAGCCACACAGGCCGGGGTCTCCAGATTCTCACACAAGTCGCATTTCAAGGCCGTTTTATGCGGGCCCTTTGGCCCGATTACGGCGCCTACCGGACATGCAGCTACACACCCCCAGCAACCGATACATTTTTCCTGATCAAACCTGACCTCACCGGTAACCTGGTCTTTGCTGATGGCTCCGGATATGCAAATCTTTATGCATTCCGGGTCATCACAATGAATACAGCGGACAGTTTCAAAGTGGCTCCCGTTTAGGGACCGTTCCACAGTCATCCGGGCTTCGGGTTTATCCCCGGATTTCAATGCTCTGATAATACTCTTAGGGAAAGACGAATGAGCCACCTGACATGCCACCCCGCAAAGTCCGCATCCCATGCAGTATTCAGTTCGGGCTTCAACTCTGCGTTTAACCGTTGTCATTCTCCCACCGCCTTTATCCCCAGGATTTCCAGCTCACGGTCTGTCATTCCAATGCCTCTCAGCATCAGCCGATTTCCCCGGAGGCTTTCAATCGCATTCATTCCCATACTTCCCAAAAACTCCGCTAGTTCATGCTTCCAGGCTTGGAGGAGGTTCTCTGCCCGGCGGGCCCCCAGTTCGGGATTAAGCCGGCGGCTCAGGCCTGGATTGACAGTCGCGATACCCCAGTTGCATTTACCGGTATAGCAGTTCTGGCACATATGGCATCCCAAGGCTATCAGGGCTGCCGTGCCTATATATACCGCGTCAGCTCCCAAAGCGACTGCTTTGGCAACATCAGCGCTGTTCCTGATGCCCCCCGAGGCCACGATCGAGATCTCATTGCGTATACCCTCTTCACGCAAGCGGCTATCCACCGCCGCCAAGGCAAATTCAATGGGTATTCCCACTTCATTCCTGATGCGCAGCGGAGTAGCCCCGCTGCCCCCCCGGTATCCATCTATCACCAGGATGTCAGCCCCGGCCCGCACAATACCCGATGCGATCGCAGCTACATTGTGAACCGCCGCTATCTTGACGGCTACGGGTTTGCGGTAGGCGGTGGCTTCCTTTAACGAATATATAAGTTGGCTCAGATCCTCGATTGAATAGATGTCATGATGGGGAGCCGGAGAAATTGCATCGATACCCATCGGAATCTTTCGGGTCCAGGCTACTTCATCGGTAACCTTGACTCCCGGCAGGTGCCCGCCGATTCCTGGTTTGGCTCCCTGGCCGATTTTTATTTCGATGGCTATTCCATCCTCCAGGTATTCCGGGGATACCCCGAACCGTCCCGAAGCCACCTGGACTATGGCTCGATTTTTAAACTCGCGCACCGCTGGATTCAGTCCTCCCTCGCCGGTATTCCAGTAGGTTCCCTGGCTGGTTGCCGCCTTAGCCAGACACTTGTGAACATTTAGGCTGACCGATCCAAATGACATGGCTGCAAACATTATGGGCAATTCCAACTCCAGCTGAGGGCTTTTGCAGGTATGCCGCCAGTTCTCTCCATTCAAGGCCGGTTTTCTTCCCAGGAAGGTCTTCAGCTCCATCGGTTCGCGCAGCGGGTCGATGGAAGGATTGGTAACCTGGCTGGCGTTGAGCAATATTTTGTCCCAATATACCTGCTGACGACTGCTGTTGCCCATGCCGGACAGGAGGATCCCTCCGCTGTCGGCCTGCAGGTGGATCTCATTCAAAGCCCCATGGCTCCATAAACCGTGGTCCCGGGTGGAGGATATATTTGGCACAATGTTCAAGGCATCCGTCGGGCATAAGTGAACGCAGCGCAGACAATCCACGCAGTCCATTCCATCTGACTGCACCGTCCCGTCGTAAGGATCAAGAAAATGAACCCCGTTGGCGCATTGATTGACGCATACCTGACACTGAACACAGCGGCTGGCGTCCCTGAGCACCTGAAATCTAGCTTTACGCAGACTCTGTGCCATCGAATTCACTCTCCCTTCCTATTGATATGGTGCTGCCTTCTGAAAATAATCCGATAACTGGTTCCCCGCCCCGCGGCGACCATATCCGGTCCAAATGGGGAAACTGTTGGCGTATGGCTGCCTCTTCACTGGCAATGATCAAGAAATCCCCCTGTTCCGCGGCCACCATAGGTCTCAACTTCAGACGGTCGTTTAACGCCATGATCCCATCGGGAGTAGCCAGGATGATGGAGAACGGACCGTTGAGGAGCAGGGCTCCAAATAATCGGCGCAGTTCAGTGAGCTGCAGGGCCTTTTCTTTGGGCATCCGCTTGATTTCCTCCCAAAGGGGGGGAGCCACTACCTCCACCGCTTCCTCCAAGGTTAACCCCTGGCGGCGGCATAGCCAGTCAAAAATATAAGCGATGACCTCGGTATCAGTTTGGAGGCAGCAGCGATACCCGAACATTTCAATAAAACGGCGGTTGGTATCGTAGGATGAGATCTCGCCGTTGTGAACCACCGTAGTATCCATCAGACTAAACGGATGCGCTCCTCCCCACCACCCGGGGGTGTTGGTCGGGAATCTTCCATGGGCCGTCCAGGTATGCCCCCGATATTCATCCAAGCGGTAAAACTCAGCTATATCCTCGGGAAATCCTACCCCTTTAAAAACTCCCATGTTCTTGCCAAAGGATACAATGTAGGCTCCATTATCCTCAGCGTTGATCCGGATCGAAAACGTCGTCATAAAATGGATTCGGACCTTGGTTTCAGCTCTCATCAACTCCGCACCGGGATCTACAAAGTATCTCCATATTATGGGAGGATTATGTACTTTAGCCTGGCTGACGATCGAGTTTCTGCGCACCGGGAGAGGGCCACTGTTGACAATGGTGAAATGCTCCTGCAGCTCGCATTCGAAACCACGTTGATCCGTTGGGGTATCGAAAAAAGTATGGATCGCGAAATGGTCTTTGAATTCCGGATAGATTCCGTAGGCTGCGAAACCGCCTCCCAAACCGTTGGAACGATCGCGCATAACCGCGATGGAATCTGCGATCCGCGCTCCGCTGAAAACCTCCTTTTTGCGATTGACGATTCCTGCTATGGCGCATCCCGATGGAATCCGGATGGCTCCTTCTCTCTTCATCCTTTATCACCCTCTCCCTTGAGGCAGCCAAACCCACCCCGGCCTTGGATCCATGCAATTAAGTTGGTCACCAACATCCGCCGCCGGGGTGAAGACTGTCTTAAAAAATTGCCAGATACTGATCCAGCTCCCATTGATGCACAGTACGGCGGAAATTATCCCACTCCAGTTTCTTAGCTTCCTTCAGCTTGGCAATAATATGCGGTCCCAGGGCTGCTTTGAGAACTTCGTCCTTGTCCAGTTCCATCATGGCTTCTTCCAGGCTTCCAGGCAAACTGTCGATGCCCAGCTGATCGCGGTCGATTTCATTCATGTGGTAGATGTTCAGATCAACTGACGCCGGGGGCTCGATCTGGTTCCTTATCCCGTCCAGCCCAGCCGCCAGCATGGCAGCAATAGCCAGGTAGGGGTTACATGCCGGGTCCGGGTTACGCACTTCTATCCTGGTGCTGGCTCCGCGCTTAGCCGGGACCCTGATCAAACAGCTGCGGTTAGCCTGAGACCAGGCCACATACACCGGAGCTTCAAAACCGGGAACCAATCTTTTATAGGAGTTGACGGTCGGGTTGGTTATAGCCGCTAAAGCCCTGGCATGTTTCATGATACCTCCAATGTAGTACCGAGCCGTCTGGCTCAGGCCATCGGGATCATTCGCATCATAGAAAGCATTTACCCCATCCAAGGTTGTCAATGACTGATGGCAGTGCATTCCGGATCCATTGATACCTGCCACCGGTTTGGGCATAAAGGTGGCATGCAGGCCATGCCTTTGAGCAATCGACTTGACTACCAGTTTGAAGGTCAATATCTTGTCCGCTGTGCTGAGAGCTGCATCGTATTTGAAATCTATCTCGTGCTGACCAGGGGCTACTTCATGATGACTGGCTTCGATTTCAAATCCCATATCCTCCAGCGTTAGCACCATATCCCGCCGGGCGTTTTCCGCCAGGTCAATCGGTCCCAGATCAAAATAACTGGCCTGGTCATGAGTGCGGGTAGTAGCCTTGCCGCCCTCGTCTTCCAGAAAGAGGAAAAATTCTGCTTCGGGACCCACATTCATGACATATCCCATATCTTCGGCTTCTTTTACCACCCTCTTCAGGGTCAGTCGCGGACAGCCTGCAAAGGGATGACCATCCTTGTCGTATACGTCACAGATCAACCGGGCCACATCCATATTGGGGGATCTCCATGGGAATATCACAAAGCTCTCCGGGTCCGGAATGAGATACATGTCCGATTCTTCAATCCGAACAAAACCCTCGATTGATGATCCATCAAACATCAATTCCCCATCCAGGGCTTTTTCCAGCTGGCTGAAAGGTATGGCTATATTTTTCATTTGTCCCTGCAAATCTGTGAACTGCAGACGAATAAACTTCACGCCATTCTCCTTAGCCTGTTCCAGTACCTGTCTCTTGAGTTTGTCTGTCATATTTTTCGCGCTCCCTTCAGTTTTTCTTGATTTTCTATGATTATTTTTTTGGCTACGCTCTTAAGGGGCATTCCTTGGGACATGCTCGTCTTTTGCAGATGACGATGAGCTTCTTCCTCGCTCAATCCCTCCGCTGCCAGCAGACTTTTAGCCTGATCAACCAACCGGCGGGTTTCCAACTGGTCTCTTAACCGATCCACTTCCAAGATTAGCTCTGACCGTCGCCGGTAGCTGGACCAGGTTGATTCCAGCGCCGGAATGAGATTGTCCGTACATATCGGTTTCAAAACATAGGCGAAATCCCGTACTTCGGGATCAGAATGATGAGCCAGCAGCAGGACCGGCGCTACCCCATCTTCCTCGAGAATCATAGCTACCTGACCCACTCTCCCTCCCTCCAGTTCAGTATCCATAACTACCAGATCAGCCAACATATGTCGGCCTTTCCTTAGTGCATCGGAGGCATTGGTGGCTTCTCCGGCTACCGCATGCCCCCTCTGAACCAGCAATTCCCTGACCATTTTTTTAGTAACCGAATCGGAGACTGCTATCAATACCTTCAATATTCTCACCCCTCAAACATAAAAGCGCCAAACACCATTAGTGCCAGACGCCTTTGCCCGTCCAAGTAAATACTGCGACTATTCCAATGTAGGTGGCGTCCGCTAATCCGGAAATCCCTCGGGCTATAAGTCCGCCATCGGCTTACTGGCCCCTTTGGTTCAACCTGCCAAGCGCCCTGTTCCGCATTATGGAACTGCGTTTCATATTATGTGTTTGATTTTAACCCCTTGTGTTTTTTATGTCAAGCGGAATATGGTTTCACCATGCGGAATCATTCAGCCATTGTTCAGGTATACGGTCAGGGCTTTCTCTCCCCAGTCGATTAACATTTTCAATTGATCTCTCTGCAAACTAATAACCCTTATATTCCGTCCCCATTTATCCCCGCGAGGGAAAAATTCTGCTATTCGATTCGGGAAGGTTTCCAACAGCCCAGGAGCAAATACCACCCCCTCCCGTTCCGGGAAAATGGCCGCATAGGTTGCTCCGCATTCCACCAGGTCTTGAAAGAAATGAGTGCCAAAAGATAATTCCGGCATCAACCCCTGCCTAGAAGATGCCACCTCCACCAGAAGGGCCACATTGGATATCTCGGCAAACGAAACCGGAACCCCCAAGGACGGAGTACTGCTGCCCCATCTCCCGGGCCCTATCAGCGCCAATTTTTCGTTTTTTTGGCCTATATGGCGATTCAGGCGGCCTACCATACGGGCGATCTCATATTTTTCGGGCAGCGTCAGAACCGCATATTCATCAGGCACAACATAAATGAGCCAGTTATAGAGTCCCTGAAACTGGTTACCCATAAAGCTGCCCTGGGTGGATAACAGGATGCTTCCGCCGGCTTTCCCCGGTGCTTCCAGAGCGACATTCGGATGGGTTTTCAACTGAAACGGCCGACACTGCACAATATTAACGGCCCAATTTCCTCCTTTGACATAGTTGGCGGTGAATTCCATGTCTACCGGATACTCATAGGCTTGCTCCAGGATCATCAGCACCCGCTGCATCTCCGCCGGAAACGAGGTATTATTTAGAAGGCCGTCAAAATTAAGGGTCCAGATCATGGAAGGCTCTCGACCCATTTCCCGCGCCCTTTTGATTCCCGCGTTGTCTTTGGTGGCCATAAGCCTCCAAAACTCCTCCCCATCCAGGTAACCGAATACCTGCTTTAGCGGCACTGAATCCCAAACATTAGAGCTCAAATCCAGGAGGTCAATACGATGCTGGGAGAACCGGCGGATCTCATCCGGATCCGATTCCGGACGCAGGCCGGGAAAATCAAGGGCTACCACTCTTGGGTAGTCGTCTTCCACTCTATCGACTGCCCGGGTCCCCAGTCCCGCAACCAGGCGCAGCATACCCGCTTCAGAACTCATTTCTTCTTTCCAGGGATAAGGGTTGCGGGATAGTGCCACCCCTGCCAAATCAGGGAAAAAGAAATGACCCCGGTGAGAGCCTGATACCCGCTGGATCAATAGTGACATCTGTTCGTCGCTTTGAGCCAGCCCTCTCATCTGTCGATATGCCAAAGCATCTTCATTCATGGTGCTGGCATATACTTTTTTAATAGCTTCTTCCAACATACGGTATTTTCCCTGGGGTGTACCTTGATTGACGCAGAACACGCTCTCATACTTTCCGGCAAAGGCGTTCCCGAAACTGTCTTCGAGCAGACTGCTGGAACGGACGATTATGGGCGATTGGCCGAAGTATTCCAAAAGATGGATAAACTGTTCCCGCAGCATCTCCGGCAGCACACCACCGGCAATCCTCTCTTTCAATTCCTCAGCAGCCGAAAAATATCTATTCTCTTGCTTCTGTTCCAACCGTAGGTCCCAGCATTGATTTTCTACTAAATATGTATAAAAGACATCCGAGCCTACATAAAACGAATCATGGGGCTCCAGCCAGGTTTGCCAGTCGCTGCTGTCATCAGCTCTCAAGATTGCCCTGGCCAGCAACATACCAACGCTTTTCCCCCCTATATAACCAGTCCCAATCATGCGATGCCGAATTTCCAGCAGATCCGCCAGGGAAAAATATTTCCTTGAAAGGTCCAGGATACGCTCCTCCCTCCCCAGGATCATGCGGGACACCATCGCTATCGTATCCTCCAATTGTTGTTCCAGTCCCTTAACTCCCTCATTCTGCCGTTCCAGCAGCTCCTCGGCTTTCAAAAAAAGGCGATCCCAATAGTCAATCTTTCGTTCGGTGTTTCCGGTACCCGAACGCCGAATTAGCGAAAACAGCCGTGCTGTCTCCACACTGCTGGTTATTGGCAGAAAACGGCTGTCGGATAATACATGAGGCAGGAACATGGTGGGCGAATAACGCCCCATCACCTTGAGGGGATGGACGTAAAACTCCTCCTCGCTGAAATATACATCCAGCAGCAGTTGCGTGGTTTCTCTGATTCTGGCAACAGTCTGATACGAATTGCGATCCCTGAGAACAGCAAAATAGGCTATGGTGTACAATTTGTATAGGTACGGGCAGGCTACCCGGAAGAAATTGCCTATCATCAAATCGGTCGCCCAAATTGACAGCAAATCGGATAAGGAATCAAATACATAGAATGTTCCTGGCCCTTCACGAAAGGCAATTTCCTGCACCTGGGCCAGAAAGGGCTCGAAGCCAAGCTCCGCCTCCAGGTTATATACGGCAACTCTCGGATGATTCACAATTGGAGCGTGCATACCAAAGCGCATATAAACTACCCGCCGATCCTCTTGCAAGGCATTTTCCACGAAGGGATCCACAAAATGACGGTAATCTTCAATACTATTTACCTGCCAAACAACGTTGTCCCCCAATCGGAGATCGTCCAGAATTTCGTCCAACCCGGGTATTCCTGTCGAGGCTCTTTCAAAACTCTTCATCGTTCCTCCTCCCCCCATATCGGCATGGCAACTCCCGTAAAACCAATCTAAGTGCCACAATGCAAAAAGGCATTCCTTTGATGTGCATGCAGCGCATCATCAGAACACCTTCGTTCATCACGTTCCGGCTATTAATTTTTTGATTTATGGAATAAATTCCTTATAAACCTAGTCTCCCTGGTAGCCGATCTTCCTGGACATTCGGAGAGCGACCTCTTTCTCGTATGGAATTAGCTCATGATTGATGAAAGATGGAGTCATCCTCATGCTGGGTCCCGATACACTCAGGGCAGCCACTACCTTGCCTTCATGATTCCTGATGGGAGTAGCCACGCACCTGACTTCTTCATCACGTTCTCCCAGATCAAGAGCGTATCCTTCCCGGTCGACCCGATCCAGTTCCATAGCTAGCATCCCAGCATCAGTTATGGTATCTTTGGTGAATTTCACCAGATCCGCTGTATCCAAATAGCGCTGACGTTCCTCGGCCCCCAGTCCCGCCAACAACACTTTTCCGGAACCAGTACAGTGGGCTGGCCCCCGGTTGCCCACCCTGGCAAACATCTTGACAATGACTATGTTGTTGCTTTCCATCTGATCGATGTATACTACCTGGCCTCGGTCCAGGACAGCCAGATTAACAGTTTCATTGTATTTATCCAGCAACTCCCGCATAAACGGACCGGCCACGGACTTGACATCTGCGGAGTACGTAGACCTGTTGCCAATATAAAAAAGCTTCATAGATAGTTTGTAGCGACTGTCCTCGTCTTGTTCCACAAATCCCCTAACCAGTAGAGTATTAAGCAGCCGATGAACCGTACTAGGCTTTAGGTTAACTATTTCAGCCAAATCCCCCAGGTTCATGGGCGTCCCTTGGTCGGCAAGCGTCTCAATTATGCCCAGTACTCTGTCGATGGACTGGACTGTCTTGGACTCGTCCCCCCGGAGAGACAGATTGCTGTTGTCGTAAGCGTCTCTATGCCCCAAATGGTTTTTCTCCATTCAAATCAAGCCTCTATTCATTTCAATTGTCTAATTATAGCCATATTTGGCTTATGGGGTCAAAGAACATCGCCAGCTCCCTGCAGTTACACCATAAATAACTCGGAACCGTTCCGCATTATGGAACTCTATTCCTATTATTTTTAGTCTACCCTTATCTCTCCTCTTCGTCAAACCAAAAATGCAGGCGCGGGAATCATCTCGCACCTGCATTTTCTATGGAAAACTGACTTAATTACTTACCTAAGTCCCAACTTACTGATTTTTTCCCGGAACAGACGAGTCGCCGGATCGTTGCTAACCGGCGGTTGGAACATCTGTTCAACCTCCGGCACAATCAATGCTGCCCTTCCGTTGGGCAGGCTGAAGCTCTGAGAATACATAACCATATCTCCCAGAACTTCTTCCTGTGGAGCCACGAATGGTGTCAGCCTTACTTTCAGCACCTCAGCCAATCCTGCAATAACATCCATATTATCCTTGCCGGAAAGCGGAAGCTGAGCCCGGCGCAGCGCTTTTATCCTGCGGTCGCTGCTGACATATGTACCGGATGTCTCCAACGGAGTTGAGCCTGGCAAAACCACGTCGGCTAAAGCCGCAGTCGGAGTCATAAACGGAGTCGACACCACCAGCAGCTCCAGGGTTGAAAAATCATTGACGGAGAAGGCCCCAGACCCAACCGGATCTTCACCGAATATGAAGGCCCCTTTAATCCCGCCCTGCACCAGAAGCTCAGTCACCTCTTTATAACAGGAGTTTACCCCACTGGCAGATAGGCCAGCCGCGTTGCTGCCAGAGGTTACTACCACGATTCCATCGCGTGGGGATCCAATTTTACCGGTTATCAGCGCCAACCCGGCCAACAACTGCACTGCACCGGCAACCACGAAGTTGCCGTCTACCACGATCATGGCTTTTTTCGACTTAGCGTACAAATCGGCTATCCTTGTGGCCTCAGCTGAGGGTTGGACCCCAGTAAATGCAGCTTTGAATTCCTCATAGCCATCTACTCTTTTCTCGATGTAATTCTTATTGACCAGTCCCTGGGCGATAACCGCTGCAATAATCTCTTTCAGGATGCTGATGCTTCCGTCGCTCTTCACTTTAATTGTCGCCTGATCCTCGGTCAGCCCCGAATCAGGACTTAAGACAATCAGCTTGGCCCCATTCTTGGCCGCTTGACGAACTTTTATAGCCGCTACCTGACTGGGATTCAGCGAACCCACCTGGAATATGACATCCGTGCCATTCATCTCGTCCAGACTGTTGGTGGAATAGCCCTCACCCAGGACTTTGATCAACCCCCGGGCTGGATTACGGGTAAATGATGCAATTTTTTCAGTTTCCAACACCAGCCGGCCAAACTTGCTGGCCCGGTCCGCTTCTTCCATGGTATAGGCAGGTGAAACAAATACGGCCAGAGCATCTCCGCCTCTCCGGGCTTTTAAGCTCTGCGCCTTCTTGGCGGCGTATAGCAGGGCATCGGACCAGGTTGTTTCCACCAGATGTCCATCCCGTCGTACCATGGGCACAGTCAGCCGTTCTTCGTTGTAGGATTCAAACCCGAACCGCCCTTTGCGGCACAGCACGCCGCTGTCAGCCGGGACTGATCTGACCACCAGGTTGCCGCGGGTATTCAGCTGCCGCTCGCAAGTCATACCGCAGAAGGCGCAGACTGAATCGGTTGTCTCCATTTCCATGGGCACATTCTTGATGGTGCGGTTGTGCTCAGTCAGAGCTCCGGTCGGGCAGACGGTTATGCATTGACCGCAGCCAACGCAGCCTGTCTCGGCCAAGGGCAGTTTCATCTCGGGTTGCACCAGACTCTCGAATCCCCGGTCAACCAGTCCCAGGGCGGTAACCCCCATGACTTCGTCACAGATGCGAACACACAAACCGCAAAGAATGCATTTGGCTGAGTCCCGGTCGATGAACGGATGCCGCTCCCGATATTCTTCAATATGTTTGGCTCCGCCCAGCCTGTCAGGCTGGACCTTGTATTGATTGGCATAATCTATCAGTTTGCACTCAAAATAATCCTGGCATCCGCACTCAAGGCAACGGCTGCCTTCTGCCATAGCGTCTTCTATCGACATGCTCAAGGTGACCTGCCGGAAGTTATCACGGCGCTCCGAAGGCTCCAAAACCGGTGTTGGCCGGCGCTCATCCCGGGGCACTCCAGCGAATGATTCCGAAGTCAAATCATTTCTCTCCACCAGGTATCCATGCGGGGCAGCAACTTCCTGTCCGGCCAGATATATATTCATTGCCCGGGCAGCCTGTTTGCCCTGGGCAATGGCGGCAATAGCTATGCCAGGCCCGGTTACGCAGTCGCCGCCTGCGAATACGCCCGGGATCCCAGTCATCAGGGATATGTCGTCAGCCATGATCTGGCTCCATTTGTTGACCCCCACGGAGGCCAGGGCTTCGGGTACCACTTCCTGCCCTATGGCGGCGATTATGGTATCGACTGGCAATACCTCTTCCTCACCGGTGGGAACTGGCCGGCGGCGTCCCGAGGCATCCGGTTCGCCCAGGGCCATTTTCTGCAGCCGGATAGCTGATACTTTGCCGTTTTCGGCAATGATTTCCTCCGGTGACACCAGATACTTGAAGATCGCGCCCTCTTCTTCAGCCTCATCAATCTCGATATCGGCGGCCGGCATTTCACCACGGGTCCGGCGATAAAGGCACATTACCTCAGAAGCCCCCAGCCTGATGGCGGTACGGACTGCGTCCATGGCAGTATTGCCGCCGCCAACTACCGCTACTCGCGCTCCGATTTCTACGGTACCATTGACAGCTACTTCCCTAAGGAAGTCGATCCCTCCCAATACTCCGGGTATGTCTTCCCCGGCTACCCTCATAGCAGAACTGGCCCAGGCTCCGATGCCCAGGAACACCGCATCGTTATTTTCCCTCAAGTAATCAAGGGTGATATCCGTGCCCACTCGAACCGAATTGATGAATTTGACTCCCATGCGGGCGATCATTTCTATTTCCTTGTCCAGAATGTCTTTGGGAAGCCGATACTCGGGGATACCATAGCGCAGCATCCCCCCCGATTGAGGCATGGCATCGTATACGGTAACTTCATGGCCTTCGCATGCCAGGAAGTAGGCCGCGGTAAGACCGGCCGGTCCAGAACCTATGATGGCTGCCTTTTTTCCCGAGGCTGCCTTGATCTCAGGCATGAAGGGATTATCGCTGTCCAGATCGATCTGTCCCACAAAATATTTAAGCGCGGCAATAGAAACCGGTTCTTCCACCATCTGACGACGGCAGGCGTCTTCACAAGGATGGGGGCAGACCAGCCCGATACATGTTGGCAGGGGCAGTTGTTCTTTTATCAGTGCAACCGCTTCCCTGAACTGTCCATTAGCGATCAATCCTACGTAGCCTTGACAGTCGGTATTGGAAGGGCATGCCTTGATGCAGGGCGGACGGCAATCGCCTACATGGTCAGAGAGCAGCATTTCCAGAGTCAGTTTGCGGGATGACCTAATCCGATCACTGTTGGTTGATATCACCATGCCGGGAGCAACCTCGGTGGCACATGCCCGGATCAAACGCGGATTTCCTTCGATCTCAACCACACAGATTCCGCAGGATCCGTAGACTTTGACTCGTTCATCGTGACACAGGGTCGGTATTTCGATGTTGTTCGCCCGGGCTGTTTCGAGGATAGTCTGTCCCGAATAAGCTGTGCATTCTTTTCCGTCTATATTTAACCTTATCACGTCCATTTTCACCCTCCCCTAGTCCACGTACACTGCTGAGAACTTGGTGGGACAAACGTCCATACAAGTCCCGCATTTTGTACACAACGACTCGTCAATGATATGTGGTTTTAGTTTGTCTCCGCTGATACAGTTCACCGGGCATTTCTTGGCGCATATCGTACATCCCTTGCACTTCTCAGGATCAATCCTGTATGCAATCAACGTCTTGCATTGTTTGGCCGGGCACTTTTTATCGTTAATGTGGGCTTCGTATTCATTTCGGAAGTACCTTAGAGTTGTGAGAATCGGATTGGGAGCTCCCTGTCCCAGGCCGCATAGCGAACCATCCCGAACCATCACGCAGAGCTCTTCCAGGAGCTCGATGTCTCCAGGCTTGCCTTCTCCCTCGCAAATGCGTTCCAGTACCTCCAGCATCCGTTTAGTCCCTATGCGGCACTGAACGCATTTCCCGCAGGATTCTTTCTGGGTGAAGTCCAGGAAATAGCGGGCGATATCCACCATACAAGTGGTCTCGTCCATGACCACCATGCCTCCGGAGCCCATTATGGCTCCCAGGGCGGTGATGTTTTCATAGTCAATCGGGGTATCCAAGTGAGCCGCCGGTATACATCCACCCGAAGGTCCACCCATCTGTACGGCCTTGAATTCCCGGTCGTCTTTTATTCCGCCGCCGACTCTGAATATCACGTCCCGTAGTGAAATTCCGATGGGGACTTCAACCAATCCGCCCAATTTGATTTTTCCGGCCAGAGCAAATACTTTGGTTCCCTTGCTTTTCTCGGTTCCCATGGCTCCAAAAGCCGCGCCGCCTTCCCTTATAATCCAGGGAATGTTGGCGAAAGTTTCAACGTTATTAATATTGGTAGGTTTGCCCCAGTAGCCCGAATCTGATGGATACGGCGGTTTAAGCTTAGGCATGCCGCGTTCTCCCTCCAAAGAGGCGATTAACGCGGTCTCCTCACCACAGACGAAGGCTCCTGCACCCTGTTTCACGTACAAGTCAAAGCT
>CAZDND010000001.1:36208-38681 GCA_964506825.1 uncultured Syntrophothermus sp. | reverse complement strand
GTACAAAGAAAAACCCTTGAAAATCAAGGGTTTAAGATCGATGGTGCGGCAGAGAGGACTTGAACCTCCACGAAGTTGCCCCCACTAGAACCTGAATCTAGCGCGTCTGCCGATTCCGCCACTGCCGCATTTATGAATTTTTCATCGCTAACATCTGCCAGCGACAGTACTTATTCTATACGTCAAAACATCAACTGTCAAGAAGAGTTCTCCATGGAAACCTGCTCCGATCCTAGAACTTGGTCGGCCAATTGGCCAGGTGGTGCTGTCCGATTCCCTTGTCCCTGGAAGAGCGGATGACCTGGAGTACCTTGATCAGATAATCCCTCGTTTCTCCTGGTTCGATAACGTCCTGAAGATAGTATGAACCTGCGGCCGGGTACGGGGATTGGTCACCCAGCATTTTGCTCACCTCTGCCATTCGCTCCTCTTCGGGCAGCCTGCCGTAAACAACATCGGCGGCTATCAGGGGATCCATGAAGCCGATTTCCGCCGTAGGCCAGGCTACTGAAAAATCAGGGCCGGCTCCCGATCCGCACATATTAGCCGCTGCCTGGCCGTAAGATTTCCTGATAACAATAGATATCTTGGGAACGGTCACCTGGAATAAGGCATTCAGAGCGTTCACCACCCGGGATCCGACTCGCTTCAGCTCGGCTTCCTTGCCTACCAGGTGGCCCGGGGTGTCGTGCATGAATATCAACGGTATATTGTAGGAATCACACAGACACATAAAACTGGTCTGCTTTTCAAGAGCATTGGTGTCCATGGCGCCGGCCTTGTAGATCGGGTTATTGGCTATGAAGCCTACCACCTCTCCGTTGATTCTCGCCAGGCAGGTGACCAGCATTTTGCCAAATTCCGGCTTGAGTTCGAACATCTTGCCGCCGTCCACTATACATTCGATCAGGCGGTGCATGTCGTAGGCCCGGGTGCGTTTTTCCGGCAGGTGATCGAGAATACTAGCCATCTTATCGCCCGAACCGGAAGGTACTGCCGCAACTGCGGGCAGTTCGCCATTGTTGTTGGGCATATAATCCAGATATTCCCGAATGATACGGAAACACTCTTCCTCGTCCTCAGCTACCTGATCGACCATACCGGTGATGCTAGAATGTATCTCCCAACCGCCGATGTCCTGTCCGCTGTCTGATTGACCGATGGCTCTGGTCAGCGCCCGGGGACCGGAAACCGATATGGCACTGCCCTTGACCTGAACCACGAAGTCAGCCAGGCAAGCTTCGAAATCCGCTACCCCGTAGCACTCTCCCATGGCGGCAAAAATGAACGGCTGCTTACGGAAATTGGTGTACTCGGGCATAAGGGTAGCTACGCCGCCTCCTCCCAGTGAACACACTTCCACCGACCCCTGGCAATCAGGCATACGCGCACCCCCAGCTTCTCCCATCCATATCAGGGGAACCTGGTACTGTGATTTGACCTGTTCCTTGAACTGCAGCATTTTCTTCAGGTTGATGCGAGCATTGGTAGAAGCCAGGACGGTAAAGTCATTGGCGATCACCCCTACCCGGCGGCCGTTGATCAATCCGTACCCCATGATCAGGCTGTCGGCTGGGGTCTTGTCTTCCATTCCCGGCATATCTGAGTGAGCCAGCATGCCCATCTCGAAAAAACTATCCGGATCCAACAGGCGTTCGATACGTTCACGAGCGGTCAGCCAGCCAGCCTGATGCTTGCGCACTATCTTGTCGGGACCTCCCATCAGCATAGCCCGGGCTTTTCTCTCCCGCAGTTCTTCTACCGATTTCTCATGGGCCACCCAAACACCTCCATCTGGAATGCTCCAAAGGGCACTCTTTTGCGTAATGTTTCATTACCTGAGTTGCTGCCATTTGAAATATCGCGGCCTTTTTAAACCTTAGGCAGCACTGGCCGACTTCTTATTCGAGTACAATTAATAAGTCGTCCTCATTTACCTTGTCTCCCACCTTAACCATGATAGCCTTAACTGTACCGGTACTTTCGGCATATATTGGAGTTTCCATCTTCATGGCCTCCAGGATTATCAGTTCCTGTTCTTCACTGACTGAGTCCCCTTCATGAACCAGTATCTCCATTATCTTTCCTGGCATTGGTGCTTTGATTTCCATACTGTTACCTCCTTCGACTGCTGTCTGTATTTATACAACGATTAATTGTTCCAATTAATTAGATATCCCAAGCCGCCCGGGCACCTTCTTCGGTGGCTTCCACGATACGCCTGATTTCCACCGCATCCCCGACCACTGAATAACTAACCCCCTTGGCTTCAAGAGCCTCCTCCAGATCTCGGTTGGGGCGGGTTCCGAAAGCGATGATGACCTGATCGATGGGCGACAGCACCTGTTCCTGGTCTCCGGCCAGAATAGACACCGATCCCTGGTCTATCTTGCTTACCCGGGAGCTGTATATCATTTTGCATCCGGCATCCTTCAGCCGGGAGTGCAGCATATATCCATGGGAAGTCAGTTTG
>CAZDND010000001.1:5675-36198 GCA_964506825.1 uncultured Syntrophothermus sp. | reverse complement strand
CATCCTTTATGCCTTTGTCCACCAGGAAATCAGCCGTTTCCATCCCTACCAGTCCGCCACCGATAATCAAGATATGTTCCCCGGGGCTTACCTTGCCCTCCAGAATATCCAGGGCATCGACCACATTATCCTGGTTGGAACCGGGTATCTGCGGAACAGTCTTCTTGCCGCCGGTGGCCAAGATCACGGATTCCGCGTCGCTGGCCCTGATCATTTCGGGAGTAACCTCGGTTCCGGTCTTAAGCACTGCACCTTTTTTGGCGGTTCTTACAGCCAGTCCGCTGATCCATTTTCCATAGGCTTCTTTATGAGGAACCATCCCCGCAAATCTCACCTGGCCGCCTAGCTGCTCGTCCTTTTCATAGAGGGTCACACTGTGTCCCAGACGAGCTGCTTCATAAGCAGCCGTCAAACCAGCCGGGCCACCGCCAATAACCATGACCTTGCGGCTGACTTCTGCAGGGCCGGCGGGATAGACCAGTTCCTGACCGGTCTCGGGATTGATAGCACAGCGGATCGTACCGCTTTCAATAAGGAGTCTTTCGAAACACCCCTGGTTGCAGGCCAGACACTGAATGGTATCCTCGGGGTGCCCTTCAAGGGCGTTTTTCAAGAAATCCGGGTCCGACAGATGCTGGCGTCCAAAAGCGATCAGATCAGCATCGCCCCGGGCTATGCATTCATCGGCAAAGGCTGGGTCCGTGAACCGCCCTACCCCGACTACCGGAATATCCACAACTTCTTTCATTTTACGGGCCAGGATTACGTTGAATCCCTGAGGATACTCGATTGGTGCCTGAGTAATCCCTGCCGGACTGCCATGGGTCCCAAAGGAAGCGCTGATCATATCGCAGCCATGCTTGACCAGTTCCGGCACCACCAACTGCATATCCTCAGCTTTGTAGCCGCCCTTGATCTCTTCATCCACTGACAAGCGGATGGAAATCGGATAATCATCCCCTACCCGACGGCGTACTTCATCCAGCACTTCGATCACAAACCGGGCCCTTTGAATAATGTCTCCCCCGTACTGATCCTGGCGTTGATTGGCATGAACCGAGAGAAACTGTGAAAGCAGGTAGCCATGAGCAGCATGAAGTTCTACTCCGTCATACCCTACCTCCCGGGCCCGTACTGCCCCATCGCCGAAGGCTTTGATGATTTCCTGGATATCCTCAAGGCTCATCTCGCGGGGGGCGATTTTGAAAACATAGCTCGGCAAAGCCGAAGGACCCACAGCCGTACCCCTTTGCAGCTGGTAAAGGCTTTCTCTCCCCGCATGGTGCAGCTGGACGATGATTTTCGCTCCCTGCTCATGGACGGCCTGAGTTACCTTCCGCAAACCGGGCAGATATTTGTCATCGTATATGCCCAGTTGGGCTGGATTGGCTGATCCATTGGGATGAATCGAAGTTATCTCCTGGACAATCAGCCCTGCTCCGCTCTTTATCCGTCTTTTTAGATAGGCCAGGCTGGCCTCGCTGACGGTTCCATCATCGTTTCCTAGAAATGTTCCCATAGGCGGCATAACCACGCGATTGGGAATTACCATGGACCTTACCTGGATCGGTTTCATCAGATGCTCAAAACTGCTCATTGATACCCTCCTGATTTGTTTTTTCTTGAGTCCCCGTCAATACCCGGGGACGAAGTCAGCACTTACTTTGTCTATAATGCTGCGGCCACCTAGCCATTGATTAAATGATACACCATAATATAATCCTTGAGTAGAACATTACAGGTTAGGAATGACTAAGGGCAGGCCGCCGCCTTACTTGATGGCCGCCGATGTCTGATCTGAGGAATGTCGATTTACAAAGCAAATCGCAGGAGCCGCTCCTGCCCCGGACATCTGCCGGTTAGGGCGCTTTCCTGCGATATTGGTCGCGATTATGCTATTGGTTCTAGGCTCTCTCCATATAAAACCCAGTGCGAGTGTCGATCCGGAGCACGTCTCCGATATTGATGAACAGTGGCACCTGCACTACTGCGCCGGTTTCCAGGGTAGCATGCTTGGAAGCACCCGAAGCCGTGTCCCCTTTTATTCCTGGTTCGGTGTCGATTACGGCCAGTTCAACAAAGTTGGGAAGCTCCAAACCGATGATTTCATCTGAAAAGGATACCACCTGGATGTTCATGTTTTCCTTCAGCCATTT
The DNA here is from genome assembly GCA_964506825.1 of uncultured Syntrophothermus sp. GTDB lineage: Bacteria > Bacillota > Syntrophomonadia > Syntrophomonadales > DTU052 > JAAYDA01. Next base: position 34,042 of record CAZDND010000001.1, on the reverse strand, counting down.
GAGGCTATCGCCTAATTGTTCTTTGCTGATGGCGGTTTGCTCATAGCTCTGGGTGTCCATAAAGAAATATTCGTCACCAGCGCTATATAGATACTGCATCTCAGATTTGTCGAGCCGTGCCTTAGGCAGCTTTTCCCCACCCCGAAAGGTTTTTTCCACCGTGGATCCGGTTTTCACGTTGCGGAGTTTGCTCCTTACAAAGGCTGCCCCTTTTCCAGGTTTAACATGCTGAAACTCCACCACTTGCCAGGCCATTCCGTCCAGTTCAACGGTTACGCCGGTCTTGAAGTCGTTGACGGAAATCATTCTCTTCCCCTCCAATTCAAATGATCAATAGGTCTTTCGTAGTACCGGTCAGGACTTCATGACCGCTGCCTTTTACTAATACTACATCCTCTATGCGAACTCCTCCCCACCCAGGGATGTATAGTCCTGGTTCTATAGTGATCACCATGTTGTCACTTAATATGGTCTCATCGCGCTGGGAAACCGATGGGGCTTCATGGACTCCCAGTCCGACACCATGGCCGGTGGAATGGGCAAAATATTGCAGCAGCCCATATCTTTCAAATACATCCCGCACCGCCTGATCTACCTCGCTGCAAGTTCTCCCGGAAGCGACCATCTCCACACCCTCCATCTGAGCCTCCAGAACCTGGCTGTAAATGCTGCGGATGCGAGGGCAGGACTTGCGGACTGCCAGGGTGCGGGTCATGTCACCGGCATACTTATGGTATATCCCCCCGAAATCCAAGGTCAGCAGATCCCCGATCTCCAAGGTTTTATCGGAGGGGTGCCCATGAGGCAGGGAGGATCGCTGCCCCGAAACGGCGATGGTCTCAAAGGCTTCCCGGTCGCAGCCCCTTTGTTTAAGTCGATATTCGATAAAATTAGCCAGAGACTTTTCGCTGACTCCGGGGCGAATCTCCGGCAACAGGTCCTGAAAGACCTCGTCGCCGATTTCCACCGCCCGCCGGATCGCAGCTATCTCTTGATCGTCTTTGACAACCCGCAGTTTTTCAACCAGGTTGTTGGTGGCTTGAAGCTTGTCCCCCAGGGTCCCCACCAGGTTTTGAAATCTCTGGCAGGTGATGTGGGCACTCTCAAAACCAACCTTCTTTTGACTGGCGGTTAGAGTATACCAATGGGTATTCAGGACATCATGGACCTGAAAATCCCCCGCCTCAACCCTGGCCTGCTCGGTAAAACGACGGTCAGTTACCAGGTGCTGTTCATCAGTAGTAATGAGCAGGGTTCCTTCTCCAGTGAAGCCAGACAGGTAATAGATGTTCAAGAGATCGGTCACCATCAGGCTCTCCAACCCTTCCGGCTCCATCAACTTACGCAGTTTCAGTAATCTTTGATCGATCATTGTATCTTTTTGCTCCCACAAACCGCCATGGCTGCATCAAGGGCCAACAGGTAGCTATAGGCTCCAAAACCAAAGATGCCGCCCACGGCCACAGCTGATATCAGCGAGCGATGACGGAACTCTTCCCGTTGGTAAATGTTGCTCAGATGTACCTCGATGACCGGAACATCAACCGACCGCAGCGCATCATGCAGACTGACGCTGTAGTGGGTAAGCGCTCCGGCATTGATGATGATGCAGTCAGCCAACCGGCATTCCTGGACTCTGTCGATAAGTTCGCCTTCGTGATTGGACTGATAGAAGTCCAACTCAACGCCTTTGTCTGCGGCTCGGTCACGCATTTGCCCTTCGATATCCGTCAGCGATTCGATGCCATAAATGCCCGGTTCCCGAGTCCCCAGCATGTTTAGATTGGGTCCATTTATAACCACAATTTTCATCACCAGTCCACCCCCGCAAGCGCTTATTCTCCAGCTATACTCAATGATTTCACCCTGACTGTGGGTGATCCCATTCCCCCATAAAACCTCAAATCATCGGCTACTCCGTCGATATCCTGCAGAAAGCTGTATAAATTTCCGGCAATAGTGATCCCTCGCACCGGAAAAGTCAGCTGACCATTTTCGATCATGATTCCACTGGCTCCCACCGAAAAATCTCCGGAAATGGGATTGGCGGTATGCATGCCCATCACTTCCGTCACATACAAACCCCGGTCCAATCCTTCCCGTAGATTTTGGGGAGATTTTGAACCTGCCATCAGGAAGAAGTTGGTGGTACCCACTCCGGGAAGACCGCGGAATGAACCCCGGACCCCGTTGCCGGTGGATGTCACCCCGTCTTTGTGGGCGGTATAAGCATCATACAGAAATCCATTCAGACGGCCCTCATTGATCAATAAGGTTTTTTCCGATGGATGTCCCTCGCCATCAAATGGAAACGAAGCTATTCCGTTGGCATAGGTGCCGTCATCCACCAAGCTTACCAGCTGATTGGCGATGACCGCCCCGATTTTGCCAGCCAGGGCTGATTTTCCTTTTTGTACCGCATCGGCACAGAGGGATCCGGAAAGGACGCTCAAAAAGCTGGTCATCACGTAAGGTTCCATAATACAGGGCAATGCCTGTGAAGGAGCGCTGCGCGCACCCAGCAGCCGAACGGCATTGTAGGCCCCCTCTTCCCCAACCCTTTTGGGGTCGATGTCTCCCAGAGCCCGGCGCGCCTCAAATGCAAATCCTGTTTGTACCTCACCATTTTCTTCTGCCATCAGGGAGATATAGATCCCCGCGAAGGAACCTTTTTGAAAAGCTTCGAGGCCTTTGGAATTTACTACCGCCACCGAGTGCCGGGAATCCTCATACCCCGAGCTTTCAATAATCTTTACCCGGCGGTCGTGTTGTCGAGCCGCCAGTTCTATCTGTCGAGCCATTTCCACCTTGGTGTCCAGATCCATTTTTTCAATCGCCTCGTCAAAGGTGGCCAAAACCGGGTAGTTCCCACCGGGTTCCGGCAGCACATTGTGCTGGTCCGCTGACGTATATCGAGCCGCATCCAAGGCCCTGGCAATGGTCTCGCGGATCGATTCCGGCTTGAGATCCGTAGTATAACTGAATCCTTGGCGGGCACTCTGGATTACTCTCAGTCCTAGCCCTATCTCTTCTGCCTTCTTAAGGGTCTCTACCCTTCCGTCCCTGACTTCTATGGTCAGTTCATCACTGTGCAACACATAGGCTTCGGCTTGCACATCGGCCCGAGCCGCCATGGATACTGCTTTCCGGGCCGCTTCCATCAAGTATTCTTTCAAGCTATGACCCCCCTCATTGACACAATATGCCACTTTTTATCCGCTGACGGGGTACTCCGTCCCCAGTTTAGATGGATGGTTAACCGTTGGGCATTTACATCCGGCGGATTTTTTTGATCCCAGGACCGTTGGATGACATAGTCCCCCCAACCGTCATACTCTTAATGCGGATGGTGGGCTGAGCGTCAGCCACCGGAACCCCTTGGCCATCTTTGCCGCAGGTTCCGATTCCAAATCCCAAATCAGTGCCAACCAGGTCAATATTCCTCAAGACCTCGGGCCCGTTACCGGTCAGGGTAGCCCCTCGAACCGGGTACTTGACTTCCCCGTTTTCGATTATGTATCCCTCTTGCACATCAAATACGAAGTCTCCGGTGGTGGTATTCACCTGTCCACCCCCCATTTTCCGAACCAATAATCCACGGTGGGTATCACCGATAATCCTATCCGGGTCTTCATCTCCGGATGCAATGTAGGTATTGGTCATGCGCGGAATCGGTTTGTGCTGGTAGGACTCCCGGCGGCCATTGCCGGTAGGTTCAACTCCGGCTTTGCCGGCGGTGATCCGGTCATGCATATATCCCTGGAGCACCCCTTTTTCTATCAGGACATTCTTGCGTCCGGGAGTGCCTTCATCGTCAAATCTCAGATATCCGTTTTTACCCGCTATGCTGGAATCATCGATCACACTGACCACTGGCGCCGCCACCTGATCCCCAGGATGGGAGTATACCGACAAACCCTTTTGTACGATGTCTGCTTCCAATCCGTGACCGCAGGCTTCATGAATCATGGTGCCCCCGGCTTCCTTGGCCATTACCACCGGCATCCTTCCGGCTGGAGCGGGTCGGGCATCCAGCATCATCACTGCCCGTTGGGCAGCTTGCCGGGCCAATTCCTCGATATCGGTTTCCTCCACCAATTCCCAGCCCACCACCCCGCCGATGGCTTCAAATCCGGTCTGGATAATTTCACCGCGACTCGAGACGGCGTTCACCACAAAGCGGTTGCGTACCACTTCATCTTCCACCAACTCACCAAGTGAATTGGCAATCTGTACGGTTTTGTGCAGATCAGCCATGGAAACCGTAACCTGCCTTATTTCCGGACCAACGGAACGGGCCGCCCGGTCAGCCGCCAGCAAGGTCTGGACTTTATCATCAAAAGGAACCTGCTCGGGCATTTTCATGAACGGCAGTTCCAGCTTCGAAGAGCGTGATTTCAATTTGATAGTAATGTCCCGATCCGCTCCGGAGGCCGCATGGGCTACCGTACGAGCGGTCTCCAGCAACCCTTGTTCGCTAAGGTTATTCGTGTAAGCATAGGCGGTGTTGCCATCGGCCACCACCCTGATCCCGGCTCCAAATTCCCGGCCGGAGTTTACTTTCTCTATCTTTTCGTCCTCACATAGTATCCCGGACAAGCTTTTCTTCTCCACGTAGACATCCGCGAAATCCCCGCCTTTTTTCAAAGCGGTTTCGATTACCCGGGACAGGAGTCTGTTATCCAGCATGGCGTATTCCTCCTATTTGGGTTCGGATAAGATAGTCGGATGCCCGATATGAATGGGCAGTCACAACCAAACCTCTCAAATAATAGCATACCATAATGTAGTCAATCCATTACAGGCTGTCGGTTTCGGCCAATATATACTGGACGTACCAGAGTCTTCAAGGCGTGATCTGATAACAGAAGCTCCGCAGATGAAAGGTAATGTTGAAATGAGCTTCGGGCTCCTGAGGTTCCGCTTCGTCGGCCCGGCGGGACATCATGATATCGGTAATCTGACACAACCTGACTGATGATTCGATTTCTTCAAGAAAGGACATGAACTCTTGCTGCCCCCCGGATCCTGACCACACCAGCAGTGTGCTTCGAAGGTTCTTAGGCCCGATGTCTTTTTCATCCAGGTTGGGCGCCTCCAGGTTTTCTTTGATACTCTTTTGATACAAACCATGCCTTAGCGCGGCTTCAGATATTTGGCGAATCATTTCTGCATTTCCCATGCGCGAGGGTATGGCCTTATCCAGTTCCCGGGAACGTTGACTGAGTTTCTCAGTCTGTAATCGAATTTGCCGGATTTGCGTTTCTCTGCTGAGGGGATCTGTTTGGGAGTCCAGGGCAACGATCACTTTTTCGTTGGCTTTTCTTTGTTCAACCAGGGGCATCAAATAATTGACGGTTCCAAAAATAAAAATAATGATGGTTAAAATGTATAGTGTTTGCCAAGATTTGCTCACCATGCACCCCCTATGGCTTGGTCAGGACGGACATCAATTCGAACTCGACTCCCTTGAGGGTATTTTCCGCACATCGGCAGACAGGGGGTTCCAAGATAGCTGTCATTTCCAATGCCAGCATATAATCGGTTAGTTGTGCCATATCCATCGCTACTCCCTTACAGACCACCTGATCCACCTCCAGGGAAATATCCTCCAGTACCAACCCGGGAGGAGCCGCTGCTTGTATCAATGCCAACCCTTCAGAAGGATGGATGATACCCTTTTTGACCTCGTCGATGATCACTTGATGGTCTGCCAACTCTTTCTTCATGTCGACGATCTGGCTTTGGTTCCAATCATCGGCTAGGAGTAGGCTGCTCCTTTGCAGTCCATCTATTTCAAGCTGCTGCTGTTTCACCTGAAAATATAATACGCCCCACAAGACACCCCATAGCATACACAAAAAGATTACTCCCAATCCCAGCATCGCCGTTGGGAATTTCCTGCCTCCCCATCCAACCGGTACTTTATCCGCAGAAATGAGGTTAATTTCATAACTCCGATCCTGTTGAACTGCCTTCATATTCTCCTCGCCGCCAAGCCTATGGCAGCCAAATAACTATCGCCCAAATCCATTTTGGTTTCTCCATTGCTTCCCCCTGGCGGCTTCAGGATGGTCCATGGATCACCCCGGCGAGCTTCCGGCATCAGCATGCATTCTGCGACCAAATCGATGTCCGCTTCATCGGACCCAACCACTACTACCCCTTCGACCTCTAACTGTTTCCCATTATCCCGTCCCCAATAATCTATGGTCCGATCCAATTCCGATAAAACCCTCGATTTCTCTTGAGTGCCGCCCCCATGTGGGTCATACTCCCCTCTCCTTTCATAGACGGCTCCAGGCCTTGCGAACCCAGCCCCATCTTTAGTACCGTCGCTTGCCATTGAATAATGGTAACTAGCGCTGCCTGGTGGCTGTGAGTTACCCGGTCTGTTATCCAGCAGGACCGATGTGTCTGATTCCGCCAATGCAGATTGTCGTGAGAACCTCAAGAGTCCTTTGTCAAAGTATGATACCGTCAAGAGTCTATTTTCCAGCTCCAGCAGCACTTGAGAATCTTGCTTGAGCGCCAGGGCTCTGCGAATTGCCAAAGCCTGCAGTTCAATGCCCACTGGTTCCAATCCTGCCAATTCCACCAGTCTTATCAATTGGGCCACCTCATCCTTACGTGCAGCAACAATGGTGGCTTCGAGCATGCCATCAGCCAATCGCCGAATGCTGCATACCTCAGCCACGATATCTTCCAGAGGCAAGGGCAGGACCGAAAACGCTTGATACCTGGCAGCTTTGATCACTTCCGAGAACTTCATACTGGGAACCGTGACGTTTCGGACGAAACAGCTGTAATTGGGCATAGCCACGACCACCCGGCGTTTTGCAATCGCCAGAGAATTCAACAAATCGCCCACAACTCCAGCGTTTATTTCCCAGGCCCTGCCGCGGATAGGATCCTGGCCCTTTTCCGGGTACTCCCTTTCCCCATATGTTGCCATATGCAAGCCTGACGAAGACTGCTCCAGACTGGCTATGCGGACCTTTTTCCTGCCGAAGGCCAGCCCCAGCCCCACCGCCTTGTTTCTCCTGAATGGCCTCATTTCGAATCTCTCCTATTTGTAGATTTCTTTTAGCGCCGTTATGGATAGAAATCCCGCCCTGCTGTCAATAGAAGGTGGCAATTGTTCCAGGAAGCCACTCAAGCCCCAGTGCCTCATATTAATCTGACTGGTGACGTCCCCGGTGCACATATTCAGGTCCGCTCCGGCACATAGACTTGCCCCCACCTGCATGGTGTTTGCAGCCTGGAACAGGTTGATATCCCCCCCAGCCAATATCAATCCGGCAATGTTGGTTGGCTCCGTTCCGGCATTGATTATTGATACGTTCCCGGAGGCAATTATCAGGCTGTCAGTCATGACCAAACTGGTATCATCCGAATATATCAATACATCGCCATCGACGGCATAGATGACGTCTTCCAGGGGTGTTGCCAGAATGGTGCTGGTGTCGAAATAAGTGTAAGCATAGCCGTCCCAAAAGAGTTCCTGATCCAGGGCAGCCTTACGCCAGAAATCGATGTCTACCGACGGCGGTTGATAGCGACGGGTTATAGATGCTGCTCCCAGTAATGTTTCATCCCCGATATATTCCTGGCAGGCCGCCTTTACCAATTCTTCAAAGACTATCCCACCGCCCCCCTGGGTTAAACCAAGGGGTATCCCCAGCCCAAATTCATAAAGAATTCCCTCTAGATCGATATTGGTTTCCGCCTGGATCCTTTCGCAGTAGACTTCGAAATCGGGAGGAGCCGTCATCGCGGCCTGAAGGCTTTTTCTGGACCCATCCGCCAGGATCACTGTGCCTTCCACCAGGATGAGCCCATCGGCTGTAGGCCGCGTGACCGTCACATCCACCCGCCCGTTAAGCTCTGGTTCATTTACTACCAATCCATATTGATGGGTCGGATCGTCCAAAACGGCGGGATTGTTTCCTATGATCAACCGGACTCTTTCAATGGCTGCCTGAAGGAGGTAATCGGCCTGAACCGACCGTGCATACCGGCTTGCGATAGTTGCTTCCAAATGTCCTATGCTTGCGGCAGCCATCGCTATCAGCATCAGGACCAGAATTGTAAACAATGCCGTCAACAGCACCGATCCACGTTCGATAGCCCCCGTTCCTCCCTTCACCACCATCAGATGCCGCATATCAAGTCACGGCCTTCGGTCAATCTCCCACCCGCGCAACCCGGGTTTGCAGTAAATAGCTTCTTCCCTGGTTTTGTGTCTCCAGAAGGATCCTAACTGTATCGGGCGGTCCTTCAGCGACCTCAAACCGCTCAACATTAATACACACTGGATTAGCCGTTCCTTTGGCAACCCGGTACAGAGTCCTGTCCGCCGTACGGTACTTGAGGTTGTAGCCATCACTGCCAGTCATATCGATCACTCCGTTCTGTGCCGAGAGGACGTTTCCGCAAAGCTGCACATCACGTGCAATCATTCCCATACCTGCCCTGGCGTTTTCCTGCAGTTCAGCATAATTGTCGATGCTTTCATAAGCCCGCCAACCGTTAATCATAACACCGCCCAACGCCGCCATCAGCATGCCGGTGATGGCCAGATAAGCCAGGAGTTCTACCAAAGTATTGCCCTTCTGCGTGAACACACATCTATGGACGTTGTCCATAAGTTCAACAGTTTTCATAATCTGTTCTCCCGGGTGGCCTCAACCGCTATGATTTTCCTGGGATAAGTCCAGTCAGGCTCTGTTGCCGAAGCCGACCGCCCCGGTTCCAAGAGCTGTTTACATTTACAATGTATAACCCCAGGCTGGGATCATATTCCCGAATCGACACCCGAATTGAATATTCATCCCTTGGGCCAATCGAAAGTCCCAGGTCAGCCGCAGACAGGTCATCCACTGGCTTCACCAATTCGGAATGGCACTTCAACTGCTCGATAGCGTCAGCTGCCAGCAGCAAGGAAGATGTTCGGTCAGCCGCTTGACGATTCCAGACCAGTGAATTGCCGCATATGGTGAATAGCGATCCTACGCAAAGAGTCAACAGCACGGTTGCAGCCATTACCTCCATCAGAAGACTGCCGGATTGATTATGGATGTACATTGAGACAGGTTACCGTTCCGGAGGTGGCATCGATGCTGTATCCAACGGGTGCAGCCAAATCTGAGAAAGGACAATTTACCTGTTCTTCGATGTAACCTGCCGCAACCAGTCCAGCGATGTCAGGCCTGGTGTCCTCGATTTCATAGTACATGGCTGCGGCCTTGGAAATCATCTCTATATTGGCCGCGCAGGCCTCAGTCTTACTGGCAGCAACGATAGCTGAGTAACGAGGTACCGCAATGGCAATAATTATCGCCAAAATAGCAAACACTGCCAGCAGCTCCAGAATTGTAAACCCTTGATCGTCTTTAACCCTTTTTCTCCATAATTTTTTAACCATCTCCCACAACCTCCTCTCAAATCAAAAAACCGCCATGGAGTCCAACATTGGTACCAGCGTGCCGACTATGATGAACCCGACAATTGCCGCCATTACAATGATCAGTATGGGTTCAATCATGGTCGTCCATCGTTTAATGGTTGCTTCCACCCCTTCCTCATAGTATTTGGAAACCTTCATGAGAGCTGCATCGAGACGGCCGGATTCCTCCCCGATGGTTACCATCTGAATTATGGTATGTTCAAAAAAACCGCTTTTTTGCATCGCCAATCCCAGACTCATCCCATGATTTATGTCGGCGCGAAGCCCACTAACCACCTTGGCGGCTGACAGGTTTTCGGTCATTGATTCAACGGTTTTCAGGGACTCGATGATAGTCAGCCCGGATTTCTGGAGCATTGCTATACTGCCGACCATTCTCGATACGATACCTCGCTTGACGACCGGACCCGCCAGAGGTATCTGCAGGATCAGACGATCCATGAGCAATCGTCCACTGGCATTTCGAAGCCCTGACTTCCAAACTACGACTGCTGCAAAACCTATGATGACCATGACAATTATGTCGGCCAGTCCGATTCCCTGTATCCAAAGGATTGGAGGCGGCAGGGATACCCCGCTGCCCATTAAATTGGTCACTCGCGGAATGACATACCTTATGAGAAATATAGTTACCGCCAAACAGAATAATGCCAACATCCCCGGATAAAGGCATGCTCCGCGTATCTGCTTTTTTATCTTCTCCTGTTTTTCCAGGTACGCTACCAGCTGGCACAAGACTGACTCGAGTTCTCCACTCATTTCTCCGCCGCGAATCATTTGCACCGCCAGCGATGAAAATACTCCCTTTTGTGATCCGATGGATTCGGCGAGAGCCTGTCCCCGCTCCAAGTTCTTGATAATCCTTGCGGTGACCAGCTGCATCTTGGGTTTTGCCATGCTTTTTATGACTTCCAGACATCTCAGCAATGGCAATCCAGCCCCCACCAGGAGTTCCATCTGTCGGAAAAACCATATAGCTTCCCTCTCCCCGGCCATACCAATGATATTTGAAGTTGATCGGTTGAGGAGTCTTGCCCATCGCTGTTCCTTGACCTCTAAAACCCAATAGCCCTTAGAAATGAGGTGTCTTACCGCAGAGTCCAATTCGGGAGCTCTGGTTCGTCCATACCTGCGGTTATGAGCATGATCGATTATGAGATATGTGTATTTCTTAGTCATAACTCAAGGCTCCCAAGATTTCTTCCAGAGATGTAATCCCCAGCGATACCTTAAACAACCCATCTTCCAATAGAGAAATGAATCCCTTCTTCCTGGCTGCTTGGTCAATTTCACTCTCCAAAGCCCCCCGGGACAGGAGACTCTTGATTTCCTGATCGACCACCAGGATCTCAGAGATCATCTGTCTTCCGCGATATCCAATGTACCCGCATCGGTGGCATCCTCGGCTGCGCCAGAAAGATCTGGTGTATTCCGGCGGTATTCCCATGTGAATTGCGTCCCTTTCCGGCAGCAAGTAGTTCTCACGACATGCAGCACAAAGAACCCTCACCAACCGCTGGCAAACTACCCCGATGAGTGAGGCTCCCAAGAGATATGGCTCTACCCCCATATCCAATAATCGCGTCACCGCTCCCGATGCTGATACTGTATGCAGGGTAGCCAGTACCAAATGTCCGCTTACGGAAGCCTGCACCGCAAGATGTGCTGTCTCAGTATCCCGGATCTCACCCACCATGATGATGTCGGGATCTACTCGCAAAACTCGGCGCAAACCCTCGGCAAATCCGATGCCGGAGCGATGATTGATCGCCACCTGAGTAAGACCCGGCAAAACGAATTCCACCGGGTCTTCCAGGGTGATTATATTTCTTTCCTTGCAATTGAGCTGGTTTAACATGGCGTACAAGGTACTGGTCTTGCCGGCCCCGGTTGGGCCCGTAATCAGGATAAGGCCTTCCCGATGCCGCAACAGACTGGAGAAGAGCGCATGGCTGGTTTTTCCCAGTTCAAGTCCATCCAGGTCCAGAAGGCTTTTCTGCTGGTCAAGGACTCTCAGGACGATCTTTTCTCCGGTAATTGCGGGCAGCGTGGCCACTCGAAAGCCCACTTCCCGGTTATCAAATGATTGCCTGATCAGACCGTCTTGGGGGCGCCTTTTTTCAGTGATGTCCAAACCAGCTAGTATTTTGATTCGCGACAGGATTGCTGATGTTGAAGTTGATGGAAGGGGGGCAAGTTCGGTGAGCTCACCGTCAATGCGGAATCTGATCCGCATTGACTTTTCTTCGGGTTCCAGATGAATGTCGCTGGCTCCGCATAGGACCGCCTGTTGCAGCAGCGAATTAACCAGGCGGACTACCGGATCCCTGTGTGATTCCAGGGGTTCTTCTTCCTTGGTCACTTTAATATCCTGGGTAATACTGTCGAGCCCCTCGGCGGCACCTTCAATCCAGGGACTATTGACGGATATACTGGCTTCATCCAGAATTCGATCTAGTACTTCGGATTGCACTTTGAGCCCGGAAATCCTCATTCGCGTTATCATTTGCAGCTCGTCAAGGGTATTGAAGTCTGCTGGATCAGCCATACCGACCAGCAGATGATCCCCTTTCCGGCTGATCGGCCACACTCGGTACTTTCGAGCCATAGAAAGGGTGACTAACTGAAGTAATTCCTTATCGGCAGCCAGTGCTGGGATGCCTTGGGGAGAAATGGTTTCAAAAGGCGACTGTTTTCTGCCGGGCATTCGCAGGGCCGGCCGACTAAGCACCTTTTTTCGTTCAGTATTTGGCTTTCTGGATAATCTGGCAACTTCATGACGCCCAGACAATGGTTGCTTTTGCATCTGATACCTTCTATGTAATTAATACCATATTTTGTTATATTATGATATTAACTTACATTTATGTAATATGCAACCATATTTTGCCAAAACAACAATTGTTCATAATAGTTTTCCTGGCAAAGCCCTGGTCCTATTTGATGATGGCACGGCCTACTGCCACCGGCAGTACCAGCCTTACCTGGCCATTTTTTACCTTTTTATCCATCTGCATTAGATTTACAAACTCATCGGAGGGTATATATGGTTCAGGATAATCGAGGTGCAGTATTTGCAGGAGATGGAGAATAGAGGTCAGGGCCTTATCATCCAGGATTTTCAGGTCATTGGCCAGACGCGCAGCCATGGCAATGCCTATGGCCACCGCTTCTCCATGGCGGTAATAACCAAAACCAAAATGAGCCTCGATTGCATGTCCAAAGGTATGTCCCAGATTGAGAAGAGCCCTCAGCCCTCCTTCTCGTTCGTCCTGTTCAACAATAGCGGCTTTGATCCGGCATGCCCACAATATGGCCGGCTTGAGCACCTCGTAATTCCTGGCATTGATGGCAGCCGCGTTATGTTCAAGAAAGGCGAAATAATGCCGGTCGGCGATAATCCCATATTTGACCATTTCCGCCAGACCGGATAGATAGTCCCGGTCCTCAAGGGTTTTTAAAACCAATGGATCGATGGCCACCAGCCGAGGCTGATGGAAAGCCCCGATCATGTTCTTGCCTTGGGGGTGATTGACCGCCGTCTTCCCGCCCACACTGCTGTCCACCTGGGCCAGTAAAGTCGTGGGAATCTGGATGTAGTCTATACCCCGCTGGTATATTGCCGCAACAAATCCGGCCAGATCACCGATCACCCCGCCACCCAAAGCCAATATTAGACTATAGCGATCAAATTGATGATCTATCAACAGATCTATCAATCTTTGAGCCTGTTCCATAGTCTTGTATTCCTCGCCGTCCGGTACCATCCCCAGGACCAGATTGCCATCTCCCATTCCCAGAGTATTCACTACCTGGGATCCATAAAGCCCAAATACGGTGGGGTTGGTAACCAGCAGGACCTTTTTCCTCTCACCCACGGCTTCCTCAATCAGAAGTCTGAGGTCGCCAAGGACTCCGTTGCCGATAACTATGTCATAAGATCTGGGCCCCAATTCAACTCGAAATCTTTCCATGGCCAATTTCTACCTTTCCTTCAGGCTCTCAATAATTTTTCCGACTACTGCTTCCGGCTCCATCCCGGCTGTATCAATCAGGATGTCCGCCTGCTCATAATACTCGCGCCGCTGCTCCAGCATCTCACTAATATCTTCGACCGTGGTACCCTTCCTCAATAGGGGTCGGGTACGGCGCTTACGGTTGACCCGTTCCAGGATAATCTGCGGGTCAGCCTGCAGGCAGACCAAGACACCGTTGGCCTTTAGATTGCTGACATTATCGGGATTGATCACTGCCCCGCCCCCAGTAGCAATCACCATACCGGTCCGGGCAGAAACCTGCTTTATGACCAGTGACTCCTCCGAGCGAAATCTGGTCTGCCCATACTTCTGGAAAATCTCCCGTACCGGCATGCCGACAACCTTTTCTATTTCTTTATCCGTATCGACAAATTCGCGTCCCAGCCTGGAGGCCAGCCTTATTCCTACAGCGGTCTTCCCGGTTCCCATAAAACCTATCAGCACTATGTTCTTCTTCTGGTCCATTTCCACACCTTTTCCAAATATCCCATGTAATTCTCGTAATTGCTCATCATCTCATCCACCGAGTCTCCGCCCAGCTTGTTCAATAGCTCCCCGGCGATAACCATGCTTACCATAGCCTCACCTACCACTGATGCTGCAGGAACGGCACATACATCCGAGCGCTCTATATCGGCAGCTGCTTCCTTCCAGTCGTCTATATTCACACTGACCAGAGGCTGGTAAAGAGTAGGAATGGGCTTCATGTAAGCCCGCAGCCAAATTTCTTCGCCATTGCTCATTCCGCCTTCTATCCCGCCGGCGTTGTTCTGCTGCCGGAACAGTCCCCTTTCGTCATCAAATCGGATCGGATCATGGACCATAGAGCCTTTTTGCCGGCTGCTCTCAAACCCTTCCCCGATTTCAACCCCCTTGATGGCGGGTATGCTCATGATGGCTGCACTCAGCAGGCTGTCCAATCGCCGGTCTAACTGGACATAGCTGCCCAATCCCGGAGGCACGTTGGTGACCCGGACTTCAAAGCAACCGCCCAGTGACTCGCCAGATTCTTTGGCCCGGTCTATACAGGCAATCATCTCATCAGCAGCCACCGGATCAGCACATCTGACGGGAGATTCTTCAGTCCTCTTCTGGGTTTCAGAGGTTATAGGCTGTCCCCGGAGAGAGCTGACCGCCTCTCCGATACCTACCACCTGACTATATATGCGGATGTCGAACAAATCCAGCAGCCGCCTGAAGACTGCTCCCGCCGCCACCCTGGCAGTGGTTTCCCGGGCTGAGGATCTCTCCAGCACATTACGGAAATCCTGATGATGGTACTTCATGGCTCCGGCGAGATCCGCATGTCCGGGCCGGGGACGCTTGACTTCCTTGCCGGATGTGATCGCTTCCGCATTCATTATTTGGTGCCAATTTTGGTGATCCCGATTTTCCATCATCAGAGTGACGGGACTCCCCAAGGTCTTCCCATCTCGGATTCCGGACAGTATCCGCACCTGATCCTTTTCGATAGACATGCGTCCGCCGCGTCCATATCCCATCTGTCTCCGTTGCAGTTGCAGGTCGATATCATCTTTCTTTACCGGGATACCCGCCGGCAAGCCCTCAATAATCGCCGTCAGTGCCGGGCCATGAGATTCGCCCGCTGTGAGTAAACGCAGCATTTGTCCACCCCATTACTTCTTTAAATATGAAACTCTCGAATTACTATATTCTATCATGCGCCTAACCAAATCCTGCCCCCATGGTCATCCTCATCGCCCCTATTCCAGAAGCCAAAACCTTAACTGTCAAATCCAGCTTTCCCAGGTGGTCCTCCATTGGAAACCTCAATTACTGGGATCGGTCTCCGTAGCTCTTACCCGGGCGGTGACGGGTGTAACAGCCACATAATACGACTTATCCTGGTTGTTAATCAGATGGACGGTCCCCCCTTGAGCTGGGATGCCCGACGGAAAAATCCGGCAGGCAGTTCGACCCGCTATGGAAGGATATTTAGGATCGGGGCCAAAGGTGGTTCCGACCAGGCGCACTCCCTGGCTGAGCCTCACCGTCCTGGTTATCTGATTCTGGCGTACCTCGTAGGATATTGAAGGCACAGAGCTGGAACTGGCCACAAATATGATCAGGCATTCCCTTCCAGCTGTTATCGCGCTCTGACGTGCCAGCCTGATTTCTCTCACCATAACGACCGCATCCTGCTCCAAAGCCATTTTATCAGCCATATCCCGATAAGCAGGCCAGGCCATTGCGAACAAAATCCCCAGAATGGCCATTACCGAGATTAATTCCACCAGGGTATAGCCAGAAGCTTCCCCATTAATGCGCGGCCAGATATTTTTGCACCACCTCATACATTTCCTTAATGGGAGCCGCTTGCCCCGTAAACAACTGCCAACTGGAGGCCCCCTGATTTATAAACATTCCCAAGCCATTGACCGTCTTAAAGCCCCGGCTGGCCGCCTCGGTCAGCAACCGCGAATTGAGGGGATTGTATATGATATCACAGATGATTGCTCCAGTCTGAACCTCATCCAATGGAATAGCCGGCATTTCTTGAATCCGGGGGAACATACCTACCGGCGTCGTGTTGACCACCATCCCCGCCCTTTGAAAAACCTTGGCGGTGATCGCTTGCCCAGTATCCATTCCCAGTATATCCTGATCGGTAAATTTTTTCAGGTCTGATGCCAATATGCGTGCTCGTTCAGAATGGCGATTGACAAAGACCACGTCGCATCCCCGGGCGGCCAGGGATGAGCCTATAGCCCTCGCTGATCCTCCCGCGCCCAGAATTACAGCCGTGGCTGGCAGCTCCAATCCCTCGGTTTGCAGGGACCTGATAAAGCCGCTGCCATCCGTGTTGTACCCTATCGCCTGGTCCCCCTCGATAATCACCGTGTTAACCGACCCGCACATCTCAGCCTCGGGATCGATCCGGTCCAAGTACTTCATTATTGATTCCTTGTGCGGTATAGTCACATTGAATCCATGGATACCCAAAGCCTTGGCGGCCGGGACTACTTCAGATACGTCCTCCGGGGCCACCGTAAAAGCCAGGTATGCTCCGTTGAAACTGGCAGCCTCAAAAGCCCTGTTATGCATAAGCGGCGACAACGAATGTCCCAACGGATAACCTATCAGTCCGAAGATTTTGGTATGCTGGTCGATGGGCACAGTCCCCACCCTTTCATTGCAATCATTGATAATATCCATATTGTTACATATTTGTTTTTAATTATGCAAGATGTCTTTGCTGGTTCAGCCCTACTCGTGTTCCATGAAGATTGCGTTGATGTCACCCCTTTTAACCGCCTGGTTGATTCGGCCCAAAACAAAATATTCCAGACGACGCATTAGGCGTGTTCCTATAAATTCCCTTTTATCTATAGGTACTACCAGGATGGTAAGCAAGTCCATCCGGTTGCCCCCCAAAATATCAGTAAAAATCTGGTCCCCGATAACGGCGGATTCCAGAGCAGTGCTTTCCAATACTTCCAAGGCCCGATAAAACGCTTTTCTGCGAGGTTTGCCCGCATTGGACACGAATGGTATCCGGAGATCCTGAGCTACCGTCAGGACTCGCTCACGAGTGCCGTTGGACACGATGCACACTCGAAAGCCTTTGTCTTTGGCTTCTTTAATCCATTCCAGAACATCAGGGCTGACCTCCATACTGTTCCATTTGGTAACCGTATTATCAAGATCCATGATAAAGGCCCTAATGCCCAGGGCGTGCAATTTCGCCAGCGGAATATCCAAAATCGAGTCCACATACACGTCAGGCAGCAGATATTTTTTCACAATAACAACCTCCGTATTCGAGCAACCATTTTAATGCAAATCCATGGCTGGAAGCCCTTTTTCAAAAGCGCTTCCAGCTGAAAATCAACTAGTAATCAAACCAGGTCCCCCCAGAAAGCGGATATTAAACCCTGGTATTTACAAAATCTACGAAATAGGTTTCGATGAGCTGCGAAGGAAATGAAAGCCATTGCCGCACTATTGGGGATGTCAGCAAACAGCTGATCATTTGGACGGCTGGAACCTGGATTTCTCAAGCCCATAGACCCAAATACCAATTGATAATATTCGTGCCCTGTAAAAGAGCCAGCAATCCGCCTAATGCCAAGTAAGGTCCGAAAGGTATGGCATCCTTGCGTCCCTTTATCTTTGATACCAACAGAAATGCACCCACCACTCCTCCAACAAGGAAGGCCATGAATATTGCCAGAGCCGCCAAACGAGGACCTAGAAACAGTCCAATAAGGGCAGCCAGTTTAATATCCCCTCCACCCATGCCGCCTTTGGATAGCCAAGCTATCAACAGCATGGCTGCTCCCAAACTGAGCCCGGCAACCAAACCCCAGGCTGTTTTGGAGAGTGATTCCATGGCTAGAAAAGGAAGTCCCAAGCATGCGCCCGCGGCCAGGACTTCATTTGGAATGATCATATGTCTAATATCAACGATGGTTATGGCGACCATAACCGTAGCAAATATCCATCCTGCCAGAGTAGCCCAGGAAAACCCGTAGGCCATCCAAACCAATACAAAAAGTATGGCGGTCAGCAACTCCACCAGGGGATACTGCCAGGATCTTCGTCCTTCACATGACCGGCAGCGACCACTCAGCACCAAAAAGCTTAATAAGGGCACCCTGTCTGCCATTTGGAGGCGTGAGCCACACTGATCGCAGGTGGACGGCGGAGGAACCAGGGTTATCCTCTCAGGCACCCGTTGGATAGCAACATTGAGAAAACTGCCTGCATAAGCCCCCAAGATAAATACCACCAAGGAGATTACGGTCATCTGCCACCTCTGATTCAATCGTCTTTCAGAACTTTAAAGGCTTTCCTGACCCTGATCAATCATTGCCGTATAGTTTATACTACACGATGAATGTTCGCCAATCATTTCTCGATGAGCAGTTGGGTTTAAGCTATTATCGACCCGCCTACCGCAATTCATCAAATTTATCGGAAAACATTATCAGCAGATTATCTTCCAGAGAATTCTCTGCAAGATAGTCTGAATTCTGCGGTGAGGGTTCGACTCCTGCTTGAACCATGGACGCGGCAGTGATTGACCTACCCGCCAGCAATGCAAGATCATAAGCATTCAATCCGTCAGGGTTTTCTACGTAAGGGTCGGCGCCTCGCACCACCAAAAAGCCCGCCGTCTGGGGACGGCCAGCATAGGCAGCGCACATTAGTGCTGTCCAGCCTTCTTTGCTCATGATATCCAAGTCGGCACCGCTGTCATTCAGCATTTCGACCGTGGATAATTGTCCCATATAGGAAGCGTACATCAAGGGAGTCCCTCCCCATTGCTGTTCACTTATATTCGGGTCAGCACCGCCATCCAGAAGCAACTCCATGATCTCCAAATCGTTTTTATAGGCAGCCACCATCAGCGGTGACTCTCCTTGCCGGTTGAGTTCCCGGGATGATTCTCCGGCAACCAGAAGCGCCTTGACCTCTCCGGCATCGCCGGCTTTGACCGCATCCAGCAAAGGAGTAGTCTCACGGGCTGGCGGAGGAGACACCGGAGTTTCGTCTATGGGCTTGGCTGGATCTTCGATGGCCGCAGATGGCGCTGTCAAGCCCGGCATTGATGGAAGGTCAATCAGGTCGTTTTTCCATGCCACCCCGGCTGCGAGTCCCAGCAGCACCACCACCAGCAAAAGCACTGGGCTGAACAGCCCCCTACGGGTGAGAATCCTTTGTTTCCCACTATCCTTCCCGTCCAACATTTTCTCCTCAGCAGAACCATTTTGGGCAACGGGAAAATCCTGCCCCATCGGTTTTTCTTCCAAGAACATCCCCGGATCAACAGATTGCCCGGGAACACCGTCGGCTGGCTGGATATCCAAAGCCATGCCGGTATTATTATAATCAGCTTCTTTATCCGCTTTACGAAGACTCATAAGCCCGTCATCATCCCCGGAGCTTATCTCGATTGACTGTCCGGATGAAGGGCCCCCTTCCATCCAGGCCTCCTCCCCCTCATTCAGGACCGGATCACTGCTTATCTTAACCATTTCGCCACCAGCTGTAATTGGGCCTATTGCAGTCTCTTCTCCCGAGGCCAGGGTTCCTCCGAGTTGTATCAGCTCTTTGCCAGTCGATGCAAGGCTTCCAACGAAATCGTCTTCGGCTTTAACACTTCCTATGTGTAAAATCCCGTCGGCAATAAAACTGGCATCTGCATCCCAGAGGTCGGCGCCCAGAGCATTATCGTCCTTCAGTATGAGGCTGTCCCCCGCTACAGGAGTAAATGGCTCCTCGGCCGGCACCCTGCTCATATGGTTCTTTTCGTACGCCTCCCCTTTCAGGGCGTTCCACTGGGCAGACATCAGGCCTTCGATCGTAAGGCTCTCTTTCGGTCCCGACCTACTTTCAGCGTATAAAGAACGCTGCCATTGATCCATGCTATCTATGATCTGCTGGGCCTGATCACGAAGCTGAGCTATCTCATCCGCCATTTCCGTCAGCCTGGTTTCCCCCAATGCCGAAGGTTTCGAAGGAGATTCGGAACACCGGTGCCCATCAAGGTTTAAAAGAGTGTGAGCCTCTTCGTTCAGGTACTCTACTCTCTGCATAATTTCCTTGAAGGAATCGCGAAGCCGTTCGAAATGAGGCTCCGTGTTGTCAAACAATTCCTGAGCCCCCTGCATCGCTTCTTCCCTGATTCTTTGGGCTACCGGAAATGCCACCGACTGCAAATTATTCACTTTATTTTCGATGCCCTGGGAAACATCTGCTTGGGCCCGCAAATTCCGGATGCGAGCCTTAAGGCGCTCATTGTCTGCATATAGATTTTCGAATTCCACGGCTAACCTGTTCAAGAACTCCTCGACCTCTCCCTGTGAATAACCGTACAACCCGTTTTTAAACTTTTGATTCCTGATTTCCTGGGATACCATCATTGAAGAATTCTCCCTGCTCATATCTCATTACATTGATAATACCTATGTTCTGTAATTACTTCGACAGCACCATTATTCCTTCTTTAGGCCATGTGAATTTTATCTGAGGCCAGTGAACATAGTCCTTCGCCAGCAATTTAATTGCAGAGATATATATGACCGGCGGATACTCACACGAGGATAAAAGCCCTTAGCTTCCATTAAATCTCCTTGTTTGCATTAAATGGTAATGAGATACTGGTTTGACATCTATTGTATGTTATGATATCTTGTTGGTAATGGGTGTTTCGCCGACAAAGCGAAGCGCCCTCTAGTTTTATGTGACATATGTCAATTTATGTAATTATCTTCGAGGTGCTATGATGAGAAACATCCAATTGTCGAACCTGGCTTATAAACGTCTTAATGAACACTTGGAATCGGTAAAAAAGGAAAAGGACCAGGTGCTGGATCGCCTTTTTCCCTGCCTCTCCAACGAACGATCGGAGTTTGAAAAGTATATGAGTTCCTACGTTGATCAGATCTCAGCGCTTCTAAGCTCTGCCCATCGGGAGGAAACCGACGACCACCAGCTGCCCTTTGTAGTAGTCAACAGCGAGGTCAGTCTTTGGGATCTCAATCGCAATAAATCGGTTAATCTCAAGATTACCGGTCCATGCGTCGATAACAGGCAGCGGGGATCGATCTCCTGCATCTCACCAGTTGGCCGGTCTATTCTGCTGCGTTCCATCAATGATGAGGTGACCGTTGAAGTTCCTGCGGGCTTGGTGCAGTACCGCATCCAATCGATCAGCCTGTAAACGCCCGGGATCAAGGATGTCATCTCCTTGACACCAAACACAGTGTCCAATATACCCCGAAGGATTCCATTTCGAATGCCTGCGGGGGTTTGTTTTTTGTCATGGCGTCAGCATAATCAATGACTGATTTTAATCGTGAGTAGGAGACTGTAGACGTTTTAAAAGCTGCAGTCTACTACTTAATGCCCTGCTTTTCCAGAACCGCCTGCCCCCGCTTCATTCCATGCTCTGTCCGCTCTCGAAGTGACCCAAATAACATTCCTGGAGTTTGGTCATAGCAGATCAAATATTTATGGCCTGAATAAAGGGAAATCTTCTAAGATTGTGGAACATATTAGTTGTGGTTCATTTCTCAGACCTCTGAACCACTAAATGTTTCTAATCTCAATTGCGGGTCCCCGGGAGGTGTATTGAAAATCCAAAATAGATGGCGGCAAATGTACACTGAAAAATTGTCCACACCCGATGAGGCCATGGCGTTGCTCAATCCTGGCGATGCGGTGATGATTCCCTTTGCCAATGGAATACCACCCACTTTAATGGAGGCGTTTGCATCCCGTATTGAAAAGAGTGAACTATGGGACATGAATCTCTTTGGGGGACTGACGGTTCGGGACAGCGGTATTTATAATTTTGACCTGGCAGACCGCATCCTCATCAACCAAAATTTTTTGGGCCAGCATCCCAGGGAAGGCACTCAGCGAGGCATATTTACCTTTAGTCCCCTGCGACTCTCGGAATTCACCCGGGCTGTGGTTGCCTCCCCCCACCCGGCGGTGATGATCCACCAAGTTGCTCCCATGGATGAACACGGTTTTTTCAGTACCGGTACCAATTGCGATTATGCTTGGGAAGCGGCTAAAAAGCACCCGTTCAGGCGCCACCTTATTTTAGAGGTAAATAATCTTATGCCGCGCACTTTTGGAAACAATACCACATCTCAGAAGTGAGTGCGGTAATTGAAAACCATCAACCCCTGGTACCACTAGCAGGAAACAGGATCGAGGAACGGGACCGAACCATCGGCAGCTACGTGGCCGATATGGTAGAGAATGGTTCTTGCCTGCAACTGGGAATAGGCAAGGTCCCCAATGCCGTCGCCACATTTCTGAAGGATAAGAAGGATTTGGGAGTGCATACGGAAATGATGGTTGATTCCATGCTGGACCTCTATGAATCCGGAGCGATTACTTGTACCAAGAAAAATTTCCACACCAATAAAATGATCGCCACTTTCATCCTTGGTTCACAGCGGCTGTATGAATTTGTTAACAACAATCCCCTGATAGAAATGCTGCCGGCCAGTTATGTTAATAACCCCAATATAATAGCCCGCAACAACAAGATGATTTCTGTAAATTGCACTCTGGAAGTGGATCTGGGCGGACAGTGCAATTCAGAATCCATAGGCCACAAACAGTACTCGGGTACCGGTGGGCAGCTTGATTTTGTCCAGGGTGCCGTACATTCCAGGGAGGGCAAGTCCTTCCTGACGCTCTATTCAACCTATACCGATAAACAGGGCCGATTGCAATCCAGGATTGTTCCCTTCCTGGCCCCAGGTTCTGCAGTCACAGTACCACGCACTGACGTGCAATATATTGTAACCGAATACGGGGTGGCCTTCTTGAAGGGTCAGCACATGAGGAGAAGGGTTGAGGAACTCATAAACATAGCTCATCCAGATTTTCGGGATTGGTTACGCTTCGAGGCTCGCAAGATGAACTATATACCGTAGAATTGCAACACCCCTTGGTGAATTTATCTGCCAGGGGTGTTTTGTGGTTTGGTGCTCATGGTTGGGGATGTGTCTCCGGAAATGTCGCCAGGATCTCGACAGGGCAAGGAGCAGTCCGAATGATAGCCAAGGCATCGTCATAGGTAGTCGGGGTGACCAAAACCCTGATCAGGCCCTCCCGGGCGTCCAGAGTGCTTACGATGCCAATCCCGTCCATACCCTCAAAAATGCGATTCAGGATATTAATATGTACCGGATTCAGGCGGCAGACGATTATCTCCCTATCTATCATTCATCCGCAACCTTTCCCAGAAGTGTCCCCGGAGGATATTGCTTTTCACATTCGATCCAGACCATTTCCTGAGGATGGCGGGCCACATCTACCGAATCACCATCGGCATTGAATATCTCCCCGACAGTCAAGAGGGAGATCTTTTGCCCCGGAGTAAGTATCTCCAGGGTGTTTCCAACTCTGAAGGGAGCTCGCTGTTCAATCAGAAGTCGACCCATTTGTGGGTCCCCGCCCCTCACAACCCCGCAAAAAAGGACCTGCCTCGGTATGAGAGTCCGGCTCAGATCCTGAGCATCATCAGGATTGCCATGGGCAAATCCAGCCGTAAAGGGGCGGGTCGCTACCCTCTCCAGCTGATTCATCCATTTTTCCTGTTCCAAATCGCCCCCAGCAACAATGGCATCGATAGCCTCACGATAGACTTTCACCACCGATGCCACATAGTAGGGGCTCTTCATTCGGCCTTCGATCTTAAACGAGTCAACCCCCGCCCGGGTCAAGGCCGATAAATCGCCTATCATGCACAGGTCCTTGGAGTTCATTACATAAGTCCCCCGGTCATCTTCCTCCACCGGGAAGAATTCTCCTGGTCGTTTTTCTTCCTGAAGAACATAACGGTAGCGGCATGGATGTGCGCATTTTCCCTGGTTGGCGCTTCTGCCGGTCATAGCTTGCGACAGCCAGCAGCGTCCGGAGTAGGAAAGGCACATGGCCCCATGCACGAAGACTTCCAGGTCTATATCGATTTTCTGCCTGATCACCGCAATTTCCTGGATACTTAACTCGCGAGCCAGCACCACCCGGGAAGCCCCTTGGCGACGGTAGAAATCGGCACTTAGATAATTGGTAACATTGGCCTGGGTACTGATGGTGATCGGCAGGTTCGGTGCATATTCCCGGACCAGCAACAACACTCCGGGGTCGCTGACTATGAGTCCATCAACCCTCAGACGCTCCAATTGATTGAGATAATCGGGGAGTTGTTCAATATCCCGGTTGTGAGCGAAAATATTTACGGTGACATATACTTTACGCCCACGGTCATGGGCGTACTCAACACCCAGCACCATATCCTCAAGGATAAAATTATCCGCCATAGCTCTCAAGCTGAAGTTCTGGCCGCCGAGGTAGACTGCATCGGCGCCAAAATCAATAGCGGTCTTCAATTTTTCAAGATTTCCCGCAGGGGCTACCAATTCCGGTTTTGGACGCATTATCTGCCTTTCTGTTACCTGTTGAGACAAATTGCCTTTTAATTCAGGTTCTTTTGCTCGAGGTGTTGGGTGTAGGTCCGGGAAAAGGTGTGGTGCCCATCCTCCGTTGCCACATAATAATAGAAATCATGGGCCTCTGGTTCCAGGGCTGCTCTGATACTGGCAGATCCCGGGGAGCCAATAGGTCCAGGAGGCAGACCGGCATTCCGGTAGGTATTGTAGGGTGAATCTATCTCCAGATCCTTATATAAGACCCGTTCCTTGTGTTCTCCCAAGCTATACAGCACCGTAGCGTCGATTTGCAGAGGCATGTGGGCTTCCAGTCGGTTATTAATGACGCCCGCAATACGAGCCCGCTCTTCGTCAAACCTGGCTTCTTTCTCAATCATGGATGCCAGGGTGATAGTCTGGAAGACGGTCATCCCCTCGGCTTCTGCCAGTGATGCGAATTCCTGGTTCCAGACCTCATCGAAAGTTTTCAACATCATTTCGATCAACCCTTTCGCCTGGGTCTCGTCCCGGATGCTGTAGGTTTCAGGGTAAAGAAATCCTTCCAGACGGTTTTCACGCTGCGGTATATCCTGTAAATAACCATAGTCATAATCAGCCATGGCAGCTTCCTGCCACTCTTCGGAAGTGCATATCCCCATAGTTACTGCCAGTTCCCCTATTTGGTCCAATTCGTATCCCTCGGGAATGGTTATGGTCCTGGTCATTACCTTTCCATCGATCAAAAGTGATACAATCTCCCTCACCCCCTGGTTGGGACCGAATTGATAGCGGCCTGCCTGAAGCCGTGAATCATAATTGTTCAAGCGGCAATACCAGATAAAGTACTTTTCATTCTTAATCAGTCCCTTGTCCGCCAAGTCTGCCGCAATCCCGTAGGTGTTCGAATTGGGAGCCACAACCACCTCCACCGGAGTATTATCAGCAGAATTAACCGGGGCCATCTGCCGGTTTACATAGCCATATCCCAATCCAACAACTAAAACCACTAAGAAAGCCAGTGCCAAAACCGTAATAATTCTCCGGGTGCGAAAAACATTGCTTTTCATTTCTAAATCTCCTTTACCGGAGTTCCCTGACGAATCCAAGATTTCTGTTAGAATTCTATGTCGATATCATCGCCCGGATCCGATTCAAACGGGTCTTCACCAGCCGTATCGGGTTCGTCCGGTGCGGTATCAATACCATCCGTCTCCTCCGGAGCAGGTTCTGGGGCAGGTTCGCCTTTGCTGCCCACCAATATCAGTTTATCCAGCGGTTTGTAGTAGTCAGTAGATATCAGTTCCCGTTTTATCGGCTGACCACTGGCATCAATAACATTCCGATATGTTTTCACCGAATAACCATTTTGTCCGTTGTGGTCGACTTTTTCTGTTCCGAACGGAATACTCGGATCCGCTTTTCGTATGGTTTTAAAGGCGGTTGTCCCCAGAATCTGGCGTTCAATCTGGGCATTTACTGAAGGACCGGTTTTTTGCCCCAGAATCTCCATGGTCAGTTTACCTCCACCCACATAGGTCTTGATGCACAGCGGGTATTCGGTATTGTTCCTGAATCTAAGATCCTTGGAACCATAAGATACAGTTGCATCCAGTCCCGGCGGTAAATAAGGCACGGTTATGCTGTGATTATGGCGTTCAACTATGGGCAAATTGGCTAAGAGAGCAGCATTATAAAGGGTTGATGATACTTGGCATATACCTCCGCCAATACCAGGAGTAAACTCGTTTTGCACGATCACGTTGGCTTCTTTGTAACCCGCGCTAGCGCTTATCGGGCCGACAGTAGTCCCAAAAGAAAATACCTGCCCGGGTAGAATCGTTGCCCCATGCAATGCCTGGGTGCCTTTTTTCAGATTGAAAGTTCTATTTATGTTACCGGGATCATACAATGTAGTATAGCTCCCCAGTTTCTCCTGCCCCTGAATTTGCTCCGACTCTACTTTGGAGGTGTCGACTACTCCTACCATCTGCCATGCCAATTGTTCTTCTCCCCGGTAGACAGCCGGGAGATTCTTAAACGAAGCTTCCCGGTCGACTCTCAACCGAGTCTGGCCGGCAACTTGATATGGTGCACCATCGGCCCCCCACATCACCCGGCATACGCCCCCAGGCTTCTCCAGGTTCAAACTAAGACTAGCCATGGTCTCCAAATATTTTTCCTGATCGTAGGTCACCTTGAAATCCATCGGATAATCGCGCCGTTCAACTTGGAACAGCTTCTGGAATACACTTCTTTCGCCTTCTATGGCGGCTACCTTTTCCACCGCGCCAGATATGTCCAGTCCAGCCCCCAAATCGCCTGCTTTAACACTAAATACCGGAAAAGGTTCATTGCTTACTTTGTAGGTGACTTCCTTAAATCCTTCAGTCTGTTGCTTCAGCAGCTCGATGGCCTTCTGGTTGTTGAGGCCGCTAACATCCTTCCCGGCTATCCAGGTCCCTATGGGAAATGACAACCCGGTAATCGGGTGCTCAGCTGCCCACAGGTAAGAACCGGTCCCCCCGCATACGAGCAGAGCCAGGACGAAAACCAGGATTTTCTTCTGTAATTTGGACAATACTATATCCTCCCGAGCGATTTTGACCCGCTCTTCCATCTAAAAAAAAGAAGCCGTAAGGCTTCTTTTAGTCGATATCATCGCCTTCTTCGCTGTCTACCAGCTCCTGCCAGGCGTCGGCTACCTTCTCCCATTCGTCGTCATCTTCAATGTCGGCCAGATACATGTTGCCTTCGTCGTCGTAGGTAGCTTTGAGTATTGTGATGTCGATTTCTTCTTCGTCCTCATCTTCATCCTCATCCAGGGGAATCACGATTACATAATGCTGGTCGTCGATTTCCAGTTCGGCTATCAGCTCGAAAGAATGCTCTTCCCCATCCTCATCGACCAGAATGAGAACCTCATACTCCTCTTCTTCCAGCTCCAGATCATCCTTAAAATCATCTCTGTCCAAAATTACACCCCAATTCTATTAATTAACCAAAATCATTGTATTAATCAATCTGGTCCTTTGTCAACAATGCCCTTCTCTTTTCCGAATTTTTTCGATCAAGATAACCCTGCAGAATATATGCCGCCGCTAGCTTGTCTACAACCTGGCGGCGTTTGCTTCTTCGTACATCGGCGGATATTAGAGTTCCCTCCACTGCTTTGGTACTGAGTCTTTCGTCTTGATACTCAACCGGAAGTCCCAGCTCTTTCTGGAGTATTTCACCTAATTCCTTGACCTCCAGGGCTTTTTCTCCAACGGTCCCATTCATGTTGAGTGGCAGACCTATTAGTAAACTTGATATCTCGTTTTCCGAAACCGTCTTGCGCAGGGCCTCCAGATCCATTTCCAGGGTGCGGCGCTGAATCACTCCCAGTCCCTGGGCAGTAATTCCAAGTCCATCGCTTACCGCCAAACCTATTCGTTTGCTCCCTACATCCAGGGCCAATATCCTCATCTCTTGCCTTCCTTTTCCCCTCTACAACACCTTGATGCAGAAATTAGGACAGTAAGCTGCACAATAGCCGCACAGGGAGCACATCCCTTGGTTCACCACCGCCCGGGTTTCGATTACTTCCAATGCCTGATGCCTGCAAGCCACCGCACATAGGCCGCAACCTTCGCACCACTCCTCGATCAAGAGCCTTCGCGGTGTCTTCGCAACCCTGGACTCCAACTCTTGATCCCGCAGCCCTTCAAACCAGGTGAGGTTGAGATCGATTTCGTCTCTGCTCTTCATTCCTACCGCTACTGATGACAGCCCAGGGATGGCCCTTACATAATGGAAGGCTGAGAAGGCATCTCCGATCAAATTACCCCCGGCCAGAGCCTTCATTGCATAGAGGCCCTTTCCCCTTAAACGCGCATATTGAATGGCTGCCCCCATTGTCTGTGGACTTCCGTCCATTATCCCGATTCCCGCTTGATT
>CAZDND010000001.1:0-5665 GCA_964506825.1 uncultured Syntrophothermus sp. | reverse complement strand
TAATCAGTGGGTGAATAACTTCGATCCGCGGGTCATCAGCTCCAGCCATAACCCCAGCTACCGAATGAGTTGATATGCCAACGGCTCGAACCCTGCCCTTGCGGCGAGCTTCCATAAGGTATTCCAAGGCCCCGCTATGGCCCTCAATGGTCCGGCTGTCCTCCTGCTCATGCAGAAGAAATATGTCTACGAAATCTACCTCCATCTCATCTAAGGCCTTCTCCAGGCTTTCGTGCATTCCCTGAGCTGTGTAGGCGTAAGATTTGGAGGTTATAACCGGTCGGCATTTCACCGATTTGAGAGCTTCCTTTATGTGCGGGTAAGTCCCGTAGCATTCTGCAGTATCCAGAAAACTGATACCCTTCTCCAAAGCGTAACTGATAACCTCGGCACCCCGATCGATTGGCAGGTTCTCCTGTAAAGGTCCGATTGTAAGAACTCCGAGGCAAAGAAACGAGACCTCAATCCCGGTGCCCCCCAATGCCCTGTACTGCAAAACATCACCTCAACCAACTGCGAACCGATTCTATTTCTCAAGGAACCCCTTGATCAACACCTCTAAAATCTCATCCCGTTCAACTTTACATATCATGGTGCGGGCATCTTTGTAACTGGTTATGTAGGCCGGATCGCCAGAGATCATGAATCCCACCAGTTGGCTGACAGGGTTGTATCCTTTTTCCTGAAGCGCCTGATAAACAGAATTCAGTATGGAGGTTACCTCCTCCTTCCCGTCTTTATCCAACTTGAAACTGGTAGTGCCCTCTAATTCTCCTGAAATAATCCCACCCCCTGCAACTTTATTACTGCTCCACAAAGGACCTGATATACCAGCCAAACCCATCTCAATCTACCCTAATCAGTTTAGCTCAGCACATTACTGACCATCTCCTGGGCCACCTGCAGGGCCGCTTTTATTTTGGTCACATCTTTTCCGCCCGCCTGGGCCATGTCAGGACGACCTCCGCCTCCCCCGCCAGCTACACGAGCAACCTGCCCTACAATTTCACCGGCATGTAAGCCTCGTGCATTGAGTTCTTTGGAAACGAAGGCCACGAATCCCGCTTTATCATCCAGACGTGCTCCTAAAACCACCACTGACTGACCCAGCTTGTCTCTCAACATCTCAGCATTTTGCCGCAGAGAATTCATATCCGAAGCCTCGATCTCAGCGGTCAGGATTTTGATACCGTCGATCTCTGCAGCATCATCCAATATTGCGGCAGCCTTTTCTTTTTCGAAACGATTCTTCATGGATTCCAGTTCTTTTTCCCGATCACGCAACTGGCGCGACAGCCCTTCAAACCTCTCCGCCACCTCTGAGGGAGAAACCTTCATAGCAAATGCTACCTGATGCAGCTCTTCCTCGGCTTGTCTCAGGGAGCGCCATGCCTCTCTGGATGTCAGGGCTTCGATTCTCCGCAGGCCAGCGCCAATGCTTGACTCAGATTGAATCTTGAAAAGGCCTATTTCACCAGTATTCTTCACGTGGGTGCCCCCGCAGAGCTCCCGGCTGAATCCCTCAACTTCTACTACCCGAACCAGGTCGCCGTACTTTTCGCCAAAGAGGGCTACCGCACCCATATCGCGAGCTTGGTCTATGGACGTCACCTTGGTCTGCACCGGATGCAGGCTCCAAATTTGTTCGTTAACGATGTCCTCAATCTTCCTGATTTCTTCATCGGTAACCCCAGAGAAGTGGGAGAAATCAAAGCGCAGCCTTTCCGAATTTACCAATGATCCCTTCTGCTGGGCATGCTCCCCAACTGTATCGCGCAGAGCCCGGTGCAGAATATGAGTGGCAGTATGATTTGCTGCTGTCGCCCTCCGGCGTTTTTCATCAACTTTGGCAACGACGGAATCGCCAACCTTAATTATACCTGATACGTTACCGTAATGCAGGAACCATCCGCCCACTTTCTGAACGTCGGCCACATCCATATGTCCCTCGGGACCTTCCATCACTCCGATATCGGCAGACTGTCCGCCGCTTTCCGCATAAAAGGGCGTTTGGGGAATAACCACTATCACATCATCCGATGCCTGATCCCGGGACTCATCGTCCTGGATTATGAACGATATGGTCGATTCGCCGGTCAGAGTCTGGTACCCAATAAAGTCTGTGGGGGGCTGACCTTCCAGAATTGCGGCGACGGCCTTTTCACGGCCAAAGGCATCCTCGCTTTTAAAGGATTTGCGTCCGCGTTCTTTTTGCTCGCGCATCATATCCTCAAAACCATCCTTATCAACCGTCAGCCCCATTTCTTCAGCTACATCCTCGGTTAGATCGATGGGAAACCCGAAGGTATCATAGAGCATGAATGCGTCTCGCCCCGTAATTTCATGTTGACCTTGTTCCCGCAGACGAGTAGTGATTTCTTCAACCTTGCGAAGCCCATCGCCCAAAGTAGCAAAAAACCGTTCCTCTTCCATTCTAATGACCTTTTCCACAAAGTCCTTCTTTTCACGGATATCGGGATAAGCTTCCCCCATCACATCGATGACAACCGAAGTCAACTGGTAGAAAAAGGGCTGATTAAGTCCAAGCTTCTTCCCGAATCGCACCGCCCTTCTCAGAATGCGGCGCAACACGTACCCCCGGCCTTCGTTGCCTGGCAATATCCCATCCGTAACCAAAAAAGAACATGCTCTGATGTGGTCTGCAATCACCCTAAAAGGAAAGCCTTCGCTGCCCTTGTGGTATTTAATCCCCGTCATCTCTTCGATGGCAGCTATTATCGTAATAAAGAGGTCGGTCTCATAATTGCTTTCAACACCCTGCAGAACCGAAGTAAGCCTTTCCAGACCCATGCCGGTGTCTATGCTGGGTCGGGGCAACGGATTTAAAGTCCCGCTGTGATCACGATCATACTGCATAAAGACCAGATTCCATATCTCCAGCCAGCGATCACAGTCACATTTCCCCAAAGCGCATTCGGGTTCCTGACAACGATACTGTTCACCGCGATCGTAGATGATCTCGCTGCAAGGTCCGCAGGGACCCGTATCACCCATCGACCAGAAATTATCCTTTTCCCCCAGGCGAACAATCCGGCCTGGGCTGACACCGGCTATCTCCTGCCATAACTCAAAGGCCTCATCATCATCAAGATATACGGTTACCCATAGGCGATCCGGAGATATCCTGGCTTGGGTAGTCAGAAAATCCCAGGCATAATGAATGGCATCCTTTTTGAAATAGTCTCCGAATGAAAAGTTGCCCAGCATCTCAAAAAAGGTGTGATGGCGGGGCGTTCTGCCCACCGTGTCCAAATCATTATGTTTTCCCCCAGCCCGAACGCACTTTTGTGAGGTCACGGCCCGGCTGTAATCACGCGGTTCAATTCCCAGAAAAACGTCCTTGAATTGATTCATCCCGGCATTGGTAAATAACAGTGTCGGATCATCCACCGGCACCAGGGACGAACTAGCAACCGCCGCGTGCCCTCGACTGGTGAAATAGTCAATAAAGAGTTTGCGAATATCATGGCTTGCAAGCACTGAAGAATGCCTCCCTTTCCCCATCTGACTTATATTCTGTCCTAATGTAGCATTTGGTGTCAATCAATCATCTGTTCTCAAAGACTCCAAAACCTGCTTATCACCTCTCCATCACTTCAACCAGGCAGATACTTTTCGTCAAACAAGGGGACGGTTCTCTTGTTTGAATTTTTTCCAGGGATTTCCAACGGTCTCGCCTCCAGCGGTATATCACGTCTACAGCCGTCAAGAATCCTCCGGCAAATTTTTCATATCGATCCTTGTGAGGATGTGTCCTGAACCCTGAAATATCTGTGATGCCTTCCGCCCGACGACGGGTTTGACATGATGATTTTAAACTATTAAGCTAGGCGAAACAGGGATTGCCAGTGAGGATTTATCAATATGAACCTTTTCGAAAATCAACCGGATAATGTCAAGACTGGACCGCTGGCCTATAGAATGAGGCCCCTTACCCTTGATGATTACGTAGGGCAGGAACATCTGGTGGGAGAGCACGGTCCATTGCGCCGGATCATTGAAGATGATCAACTGCACTCCTTTATCCTTTATGGGCCACCGGGGTCAGGCAAGACCACTCTGGCCCTATTATTGGCGGATAGGACCAAATCACATTTCGAGTACCTGAAGGCCGTTGCCAGCGGGGTGGTCGAATTGCGCAATATTGCCCGCGATGCTCAGCAGCGCTGGGATTATTACCGGCAAAAGACTCTGGTTTTTGTCGATGAGGTCCACCGTTTTAACAAATCGCAGCAGGATGTTCTGCTGCCTTTCGTTGAAAGCGGCCAATTCTACCTGGTTGGAGCTACCACCGAAAACCCGTTGTATGAACTAAATGCTGCGTTGCTCTCGCGCATGAAAATCTATGTCCTTAACCCTCTCACACCGTCACATATAAAACAACTCCTGCAACGAGCCCTTAAAGATCCGGTCAAGGGACTTGGTTCTGCCGGGGTCATGCTTGATGACCAGGTCATTGATGAAATCGTGGCTCGCTCCAAAGGGGACGCCCGAACCGCCTTAAACATCCTGGAAACCGCTTGGGAAGTCAGAGGTGATAAAGCCGCTCTGCAAATCCAAGACATTCAGGAAACTGCCGGACATTTCTATGTAAACTACGATAAAAAAGCCGACCGTCATTACGATACGATCTCGGCCTTTATAAAAAGTATCAGGGGCAGTGATCCTGATGCAGCCCTGTTCTGGTTGGCCGTCATGATTCAGGGTGGGGAAGATCCCATCTTTATTGCTCGCCGTTTGGTAGTTCACGCGGCGGAGGACATCGGCCTGGCGGATCCCCAGGCGCTGCTCATTGCGGTGGCGGCCTTTCAGGCCACCCAGATGATCGGATTACCCGAAGCGCGTATACCCCTGGCGGAGGCCACCATCTATCTTGCCAGTTCCCCTAAAAGCAACAGCAGCAAAGCCGCGATAGACCTGGCCCTGGATTACGTGCGGCATCTCCCGTCTATTGAGGTGCCAGGGCATATAGCCGACAACTCCCACTCCCGTTCGCACTTGCTCGGCAAAGGCGGAAATTATAGATTCCCTCACGCTTTCGGGGGTTATGTTGATCAGGAGTACTTGCCGACCTCGCTCGGTCGACCGGTTTTTTACACCGCGACCGAAAATGGTCAAGAGGCTGACAGAAAACGGTTTATGGAATGGATCCAAGAGGCGGTCAGCCAAAAACGTCACCACCACAATAATGTGAATCCCCCTTCAGAATTGCCTCCCGAAAGCTAAAAAGCAGGAGACTTGGCAACTAGCCAGCCTCCTGCTTTCAACGGCCTGCTTTTTTATTTTACCTGAGCTTCTATAAATTCCTGCAAATGAGGTTTACCTCTAAATCCGACGGTCCTGTCGACCTCGGCCCCATTCTTGAAAATCGCCAGCGTTGGAATGCTCATGACCTTATATCTGCCTGCGATCTCCTGGTTTTCATCAACATTAAGTTTCCCCACCTTGGCTTTGCCTTCATACAAGGCTGCCATTTCCTCTACCACCGGTGCAACTGCCCGGCAAGGTCCGCACCAGGTAGCCCAAAAATCAACCACCACTGGTATTTCTGACTTCAGAACTTCCTGTTCAAAATTTTTGGCGTCGAATGTCATGACCGACATATGTAAAACCTCCCTTAACGAAATTATGCTGCACTTATTCA